>JAGQPX010000135.1 GCA_020426505.1 Planctomycetaceae bacterium
TCGGCCACTCTGCCACCTCTCCGGGATGACGTAGCCGTTGTCCTGTGTAGAAGACTATATCACCCCCAAATCGGATGCAAGATGCACTCCGAAACGGGATCTCTGGATCGCCCGCGCGGTTTTCGGCAAACCGGGTGGCACGCCCAGACGAACCGGATGGGCGTGGCGCACAAGTGGGCGGGTTGACCCCGATAGAATCATGCGCCCGCCCTCCCGCGTGACACGAATTCTTCTTCAAAAAGACTGATCGCATGTCTCACCAGCAATGAGGGACTGCGATCGGCCATTACGCGTCGCGCAATCGGCAGGGGTCTCTGTGAACGAGACTCTTATGGAGACCTGGCGAATGGGCGAGCAAAGCAAACGTAGCACGCAGCGGTCGACGAACGCAGAGCGACGGCAAAGGATGATTGATGCGCTCAGAGAGTTGGCCGAGCGGTTGGGCCCGGAAATTTCGATGCGGCAATTCGCTCGGGAGACGGGCATCAGCGATACGAACGTGTACTTGCTGTTCGAGAACTGGGGCGATCTGTGAGTCCGGGCGGGGTTGCCGCCCAGGATTACGCGTCGGCGACGATCGGTCCATTACTCCAGAGACCAACTGCTGGAACTTGTCAGGAAGGCGGAGAAGTACGGAGAAGGCAATTCGCTCAGCGAGTTCACGAGGGAAACGGGCGTTTCGCCCAAGCCCATTATCCGCTTGTTCGACGGCTGGGTGAAACTCAAGCACGCTGCTGGCCTGCGTAAGATCAGACAGGGAGGTCAGCCGACACAGTTTACTCGTGAGGAACTGATCGAACGGCTGCGAGAAATCGTTTCGCGTCGAGTTGACATCTCCCGGAATCAGTTCTGCCGCGAACTCAAACTCTCCACAAACGGGTTGATCGGCGTCATCAGTTGGGGAGAACTGCGAAAGGCGATCGGGCTGCCGACACGCGTGCGGGGGGGACGCACCACTTGGGACGATGAGCTTCTTGCTCAGATCCCGGAGACGCCGGTTGATCTGTTCGCCGGGTTGAATCTTGACGATGTGGTTTCAGTGCCGGAAGGCGGTTCGAACAAATGGCAACTGAAGGATTGAACGAACTGGCCCGGCAGACTCCGCGTTCACTCACTCGTCCAACTCCTCACCGACGGCGTGTTTGATGAGCGTGACCTCGTTGCCGGTGGTGTTGTAGCTGAGTTCGTCCATGATGCTGCGCATCAGGGTGAGACCTCGTCCGGAGACGGTTTCGGGGGAGACGGTGTCCCGCGACTGTAATGATGCGGCGGTGTCGAAGCCGGGCCCTTCGTCGCGAATCACGAACCGGGCCTGCGTGCGGCTGATGTGCACGCTGACATGGATACGACGATCACGGTAGGGGGACTGCGTAACGCGTGACGCGGCGACATCCGCATACCGGCGCAGGTCCTGACCTGCTTCGGTCGTGACTTCGAGGTTGCCGTGATAATAGGCATTCTCCAACGCTTCCTCCAGCGCAATCCCGACACGCAGGCGTTCGGTCTCATCCCCCAACGGCATGCAACGGAGCATGGTCAGGCACTGGTCGACCGTGTAGCGGATGAGCGTCAAATCGTTGTGCAGGACGAAGTTTGTCTGCGTGTCCGTCATGTAGTGCATCAGTTGAGACTGAGCTTTCTCACCCAGAGAGGTGCTGCGGACCTGATCGAGCGTGTCAAACAGGTCATCGGCCAGCCGTCGTTTGGGGACGTAGCTTGCTGCACCGCCACGGAGCGCCTGAGCAGCGATCTCCTCACTTCCTTGTGCGGTCATCAGCACGACTGGAATCGAAGGGAAGTCCGCCTTGATCGCGGTGACGAGTTGGAATCCATCCATCTCAGGCATGTGCAGATCGGTCAGGACAACATCCGGATGATGGACCTCGATTTTGGAGATCGCGTCACGACCGTCGACCGCCTGCAGGACGGTGCTGTCCATCCACTTGGCCGCCAGACCTGCGACAAGGGCACGATCCGCGAGAGCATCATCGACAACGAGAATCTTGGGCATGTGTCACCCGGTTACCGGAGATGTCTGGGAGACATGGATATTCATGGATGTCGCCATCACACAGTCGGTCGAGAAGTGGAAATCACGCACCATTTGAGGAATGTACGGGTCTGCACTCGACCATACCTGCTGGACTGGACATCCGTTTCAGCAAACCGTTCGGGGTGTTCGTGAGAATCATTGTCAATCGTCCATGTCCAACTCTGGAGGCAGCGGTTGATTTTGACGCCTTTGCAGTCCCGCTTTTTCCAGCAGGCTTTGGGCGAACGGGTCCTCGTCGGGCAGTGCGTCCGGACCGGTCGGCGTGTATTCGAGGGTGTAACGGTGCTTCGCGACTGACAAAATCGAACCGGGTGGAATGGCCTTGTGTTGCACGCGGACTCCGTCGACCTTGACGCCGTTGCTGCTGTTAAGGTCTTCAACGAACCAATAGCCCCCCTCCATGAATAACCTGCAGTGCTGGGAGGAGACGTTGGTGAAACTCAGTTGGACGTCACACCGACTGCGTCGCCCGACGAGTAAGTCGGTCCGAATGAGGGGGATGGGGTCACCGCCGCCGCAGGGGACGAGCCGGCCGAAGACGTGAGCGGGCAGGGGAGTTGAGTTCGCATCGATCGGAACGGGAAGGTCCCGTGTCGCTTTCGACTGAGCCTCTGTGGGTTGCGTGTCGCCCCTCGGGTTCTTACCCGTTGGAACAGGAGGCTTTCCGGGAGCGCCCTTCAAACCGCCCTCATCAAGAAGCAACGATGCAGCAAGATCCTCAGTAGCATCGTCCTCCTCGGCGGCAACGTAGTTCACGCGAAAGCGTTGTTTGGCGACCCAGAGAACTTCGTTCGGAAGGATCTTCTTGTGAGTGCAGCGTTTGCCGTTGATGCCCGTGCCATTCTGGCTGCCGAGGTCCCTGACCCACCAGTAGCCGTCGATGTATTCCAGTTCACAGTGTCGACCTGAAACCGTTTTGCCCGCGATCCGTAAATCGCAATCAGCCGCACGACCCAGAACAAGTCGCGGCTCCAGCAGTGGCAGGGGAGGTCCGCCTCCCACAGGGACTAATTGACCGTACATGAACTCTCACACCCGAAGCCGCCCGAAAACAGATCCGTCGAAGCGGCTGTCGCCTCCAACTCCAACATGTGCAGTGTACCAACAAGCGAGGACCATACAGAAGTGCGTCCTCCCGAGGCGACGGATTAGTGACGGTTTCATGCGTCGACAATGCGCCTTCAGAGGCGAAGCACCCGTTGAGCCGCAAGCGAAGTGTGAACAGTTGCCGTCATTGGCGGTGCGACGGCGTCGCTCACACTCGCAGGAGCGTTTGCCAATCAGGCAAGTCATTTCTCACGCTGCGGTTCGGCAGGAGTCTTGACCCATTGCATTGCACATCTTTGGGATCACTCCACACGATTGGAAGCTTGGTTTCGACGCCAGTGATTCGGACCTGTTGTCTCGACCGGTGATGCGTCAGCGGTCGGAAGCATCCCCTGCGGCGACCTTCTGGCGAGAATGGACGGCGGACGAAATGCTTCGCGGTATGGGTTGGGACAATCCGCGCTACCCGGTTCGCACAAAACAGCACTTCCATGTTCGTTCGCACAGTGACATTCGTCGTGTGCCTGCGGCACCCAGTCTGAAGCTTCTGGGCGACTCTGCTTACGCATCATCCTTGATGTTGAGTGACTCGCGGAGCCGCTTGTCGAGGTCTTTGGTTCCGATGCAGAGGATCTTTCCTTCGCGGCCGATGAGGATGTAGGTCGGGTATCCCGTGACTCCGTAGGCGTTGGCAAGTTTAGAATCCGTGCCGATGCGGGTTTGAGGCCAGGGTAACTTGTGCTTGAGGACAAAGTCTCTCAATTGCGGTTCGCTGGGATCGCCGCTGAGCCCGATCATCGCGAAGTCAGCGTATTTGCTGAGTTGTTCATACGACTCCTTTGTTTTCGGCATGGAGGCTACGCATGGGGCGCAGGAGGTCGACCAGAAGTAGAGGAGCAGGACCTTGCCTCGGTATTCGTCGATCGACAGCCGACGGCCATCAAGAGACTTGAACTCGAATGGTGGCGCTTGCTGCCCGACCTTTAGCGTTGTCTCCGGGGTGTCGATTGACGTTCTGTCCTGATCGATGGTGAACGCGTAGAGGTTCGGCAAGCTCGCTTGCAAATGTTCAATCTCGTCCTGACTGACGCGGCTTTGAGTCTGAATTCTCAGGGCACCAAGCGAATTCAGCCTGGAGATGTGACGCAGCCCTTCATCCGTGAGATTGCCGATCACTGTCAGGGACTGCAACCTGTCCATGCCCGCCAGATGGACCATGCCAGCATCAGTGATACCGTCGCCAGAAACGAGCAGACGCTCCATAGACGTCAAACCTGCGAGATGAGACAGCCCATCGTCTGTGATGTGACTGTCGAATCCAACTTGCAGCCATTTGAGATTCTTGCAATTCGCCAGGGTGACAAAGTCTTTGTCTCTCATGCCTCCCATCGAGAATTTCTCGAGATTGGGGAGTCCCGAAAAATCCAAGGCATCATCATCTGATCGAATCGGCCGTATCATGTACCAGAGTTCACTCAGGTCACTGAGCCCGCTCAGTTGGGACAAGCCTGCAGGGGTGAGCTTGCCTCTCTTACGGCTGCTCAAGAGGCTGAGATACTTCAGCTGCTTCAATGCCGATAACCGTCCAAGTCCCTCGTCCGTGATTCCATCACTGACCAAAGCCAAGTGTTCGAGTTTCGTCAGTTTGGCGAGAGAGTCCAATCCCGAATCAGTAATGGTAGTTCCGGACAGAGAGAGTCGTTCCAACTGCTTGAGTCTCGACAGATGGACCAATCCGGCGTCGGAAATGAGCCCGGCATGCCGTGTCCCGCAAATCATCAATGTCTTGAGGTTGGACAGCTTAGAGAGATGTCTTAAGAACTCGTCAGGATCTCCCACGTTTGAAAAGTATAGCCACTCGATCGAGGGCAATTCTGCCAGGGTCTCTGCTGTGGCAGGAGTCAGAGCCGGCTCTCGGCCGTCCGCCAGAAACGGTTTGACGTTCATGTCGAGTCGTTTGAGCGACTTCAAGGGCTTCAGGTGTTTCACCCCTGCGTCGGTGATATTTGTTTTGAAGAGCCCCAGGTACTCCAGGTTCGGCACGTTGGCAAGATATTTGAGACCCTCATCGGTCACGCCTTCGCACTGGCTCAGGTCCAGGGCGGTCAATATTTTGGCCTTGCCGAGTCGTGCCAGATGCTCATCGGTGAACATGGTCCCGGCTGTGATGTATCTCAGCTTGGGCAAAGCCATGACCGTGTCGAATCCCCGACCCGGCGTTCCCGGGTGCGTCAGGTTGATCTCTTCCAGTGATTTCAAGTTTGCCAGATGGACGAGTCCAGCATCAGTCCATTTCATCCTGGTCAACGACAGCATCTCCAACGACGTCATCTTGCCGATGCTTCTCAGGCCGACGTCGCTGATCTCCGGTGACTGGAGAAGGAAGACCTCAAGCGATGTCATCGACTCCAGATGCCGTATGCCCCGGTCGGTCATCTGGGCGCCCATCAACTCCAGCTTCTTCAAGCCGGAGAAGTGTCCCAGATACCTGGCATGCTCATCACCAAAGGGATAGATGTTGGCATTCGCGGGGTGCAGGAAGATCGAGATTTCGTGGAAGGCGTCCGTCTGAAGTTTCTTCACCCAGGACATCTCCCTCGCACCGTCCGCCTTCAATGTGAGTTTGACTTCGGTTCCAGTGGGGATCGCGACTCGACCTCTGGCCATCCCAAACGGCTGCCAGTTCCAGTCACGGCGATAGTCAAAACGTTTGGCATGAAGGTCCCACCATTCATCCTCCAGTTCAGTTGCGATCGACAACTCGCCCACAGAGAAATCCGTTGGGAATTCCAACACGCGGTCAGTCGCACCGTAGCCATCGCGGATTGAAGAATCGGCGTCGGCGAAGCCCAGTTTGAGTCCGGCGACAGGAGCCACAACCAGCACGGCCATGAGAAGGAACAGTCCCAAGCGACGAAGGGGCAGGGGAGTGTCCGAGAGTCCCAGCTGTAAACGTGTCAGCCGCGACATGATCTCGGGCGAACGAGCCATCGAGAGCGCGGCTGTGGCCGGTGGATGAGAAACGGCTGAGAGGGCAATCCGGGCCAGAATGCCGGAGTAGCGATTCGCGTCACCCATGCTGCCGGCAGCGACTGCATCCGCCACCTCTTCACAGGCCATGCTGTGAGCGGACGGCATCCTCCACGCCAGCGGATGGAACCACAGTGGAATCGAGACCCATCGCAAGATGCCCATCCAGACGAGATCGTGAGACTGCACGTGCGTTAACTCGTGAGCAAAGACGGCGGGGAGTTCCTGCTGAAACTCCGGCTCGGATATCCGGGAGGGCAACACAATTGCGGGCCGCAGAATCCCAGCGACAAAGGGAACGTCGGTCTCGTCTGACATCAACAGCTTGACCTTCCCAGCGCATTCGAATCCGCGACCGACTCGCTTCAGGATGCTCCAACAGGATTCTGGAGCCGGCACTGATCGCGACAGCCACCGACGAAGACGCCATTGTGCAGCGGTCCACTTGACTGCCATCAGGCCTGCACCAGTCAGCCAGATTGCCAGAAGAAGAGGCTGCAAACGTGGCACCATGTCTGCAACGAGCGTCGGCTGGACGGGCTCTGCGTCAGTGACCTGAGAGACCGGCGTGACCGCGAGGCTGGGAGCGTGGCTCCTCAATCCAAAGAAGCCTTCACGCTGATACTCTCTGGCATCCGCTGCACTCGCGAACTCTCCCGCCCCGAACCTGGGCTCGTTTAACATCACCCGTGATGACGACTTAGCATGCTTCGAGGGAACGATGCTGACAGCCAACTTGGGCATCAGCATGGCCGCTGCAATCGCACAACATGCCAACGAAGTCATCCGCCAAAGCTGGACCCGCCAACGAGGATTGCAAGCTCTGAGACAATGATGGACCACCCAAGCCACGCTCAGCAACACTGTCACCCGCAGCACAAGATCCAAAGACGCTGGCAGGTCCACCAACCACTCGACAGCAAAATGATTCATGTCTGGTCCTCTTGATTCTTGGGGGGCGAGGTGACTTGTGTCTTCGCATCACGTGCGATCTTCTGAAGCTGTCGGAGGTCGTCTTCCGAGAGGTCTTCCGACTTGATCAACTGGGCGATGAGTTCAAGCGATGACCCACCACAGAAGATGTCAGCAAGTCGATTCGCCATCTTCTTGAAAGCGGCCGGAGCCGATTTCCGCGAACGGTAGAAGTAGGCCTTGCCTTTCTTCCGACGTGTGACGTGCCCCTTCTCCATCAACACTCGCAGCACAGACCGCAAAGCCGGATTCGTCAGGGGACGGTCAAGGTGCTCCAGGATCTCCGCCGGCTTCAACGAGCCGTGCTGCCAGAGCACCTCCATCACCTCCAGCTCGCCCGGCGTCAGAGAGTTCATAAGCGACACGCCTTTTTCAGCACCAATCACATGAAGAATTACCAACACGTCACGTGAAGACATTACAACACATCAGCGTGGGGTACAACAGTTACGTGAAGATATTTCTGCACATTTGCAAAACCGTTCTTCTGCGATACGATGAAATACCGAAATCTGAGTTACTTTGTGTCGTCCGTCGTAGACCTTGTTTTCCCATGTCTGATCACTCTCCTGCCGAAGTGCTTGCGGCATACAGGAAGCTTGATGATCAACCGGAATTGAAAGCGACATGGCATAAGACGATCGAGCTTCAACGCATTCGAGCCTGGAAGATGCTCCGGAACAGCGGCGAACTCCCTCCTGAGTTCCCGCTCAATTTGATCAAGCACAATCCTTGGCTTCGGTTTTGGGAATCACCGTCCGGTTGGGCTGAATATGGCCCATGGTCGTTGACTGTGTTCCTTGGTCGAAACAGGGAATGCCTGGCTCGACGGGCAGAATGGAACCAGAGGGGTGATTTCCATCGGGCAGTCGAGTTTGTCGAAGGCTCTGATGAGATCGAGTTTGACATGCCAACGATTCATGTTCGAGATGCAGACGTTGCAGCCGAGAAGGTCGAGAGTCTCCTCCGTGTTGTCTACAACTGTTCAGTTCCAGCGATCCCGTTACGTGACCTCGATCACATGAGCGTCGCGTGCGATGTCGGCTTTGGTGGGTTTGATTACATGACACGGGACCAACCGCCTGCAGGAGTAAGCGTTCAGTGGTCCCATGAGACTCCATCCATGTGGGATGACGCGTTGAATAAACTCCGTGATCTCCGTGAGTATCTGGAGAGATTCTTCGAATAGAGCAAACATGAAAGCGATTCGATGAAGATCACAGCTGCTGTTGTTTCAATCGTGCTCCTGGTAGCAGCACAGAATGCGTTTGGACAGTTCCCGGCGGAGGATGTCAGTCGGTATGCGATCAAGGACTTCGCCTTCGAGCATGGGCAGACGTTGCCGTCGGTCGTGGTGGCTTATGCGACGCGGGGGCGGTTGAATGCGGAGAAGAGTAATGCGGTGTTGCTGCCTTCGCCATATGCAGCCGATTTGCATGGGTATGATGCATTGGTCGGGCCGGGGCGGGCGTTGGATCCGAACAAGCAGTTTCTCATTCTGACGGGCATGTTTGCGAACGGGCAGTCGTCTTCGCCCAGTAACACGCCCGCTCCGCACAGCGGGCCGGACTTCCCGCGGGTGACGATTCGGGACAACGTGCGAGCGGCGCATGAGTTGGTCACGCAGCAACTCGGCATCACCAAGCTGAAGGCGGTTGTCGGTTACTCGATGGGGGCCCAGCAGGCGTATCAGTGGGCCGTGAGTTATCCGGAGATGGTCGAGTCGATCGCTGTCATCTGCGGGAACGCCAAGCAGTATCCGTTTGGAGTCATTCGTCTGGAAGGCTCGATCGCGGCCCTCAAGGCAGACAGTGCATGGAACAATGGCCATTACACACTGCCGCCTGTGAAGGGGCTGCGGGCGTTCGCCTTGCACTATGCGGCGTGGTCACAGTCGCCCGCGTCATGGCCGCGTGACATGCTCGATGGCATGAGCGATCAACAGGTCGATCAGTTCCTGCGTTCGCTCGAAGCTCCCGCACTCGGCATGGATGCGAACAACATTCTCTCACAGGCTGAGACCTGGAAGCGACACAACATCGGCGACACCCCCGGCTACATCGGCAACGTCGAGGCAGCCCTGCGTGCGATCAAGGCCCGCGTGCTGCTGATGCCTTGCAGGAGTGATCTTTACTTCCCTGTCGCCGATGCGGAGTACGAAGCGACTATCCTGCAAAACGGCGAGCTGGCCGTGATCGAATCGTCAACCGGTCACGCAGCTGGCGGCGGCGCAGACCCGCAAGCGATCAGATTCATCGACGAGAAGTTGATCGGCCTGCTGAAGTAGGCGAGCGCACAAATCGACTTCAAGTCGGATCGACATCCAGGTCAGGAATCCAGCAGGGAATCGAACATCCCCACGATGGCACCTATGCATCCGCCTGCGAGGAAGCCGACGGCGAGTGACTGACTGAGACTCGGGCCCGCTTCACTCTTGTTTAAGAGTCGCAGCACGCCTCCGATCACCGCCCCGCCCACGCCGTACAGAAATGCGGTCGTCAGGATACTGAGGAGTGACGCATCAATCATCACGAGACTCCATCGCGCGTTCGACTTCCGCCAGTTGCTCCTGCGTATTCACGCCCATCGCTTCGGTGATGTCGAATTCGCAGACGGCGAGGACTGGGCGGCCGTCCTTGCGAAGAATCTCTGCACAGTCGGTGAGATAGTACTCACCCTGATTATTATCCGGGCGGACTTTCTCCAGTGCCTCGAACAGGGCTTTGCAGTCGTAAGCGAAGCAGCCCGTGTTGATCTCGGTGATGTTGAGTTCGTCGGGTGTGCAATCCTTATGCTCGGTGATGCGGAGGAAGTTGCCGTCGGCGTCTCTCACGATGCGACCGAGGCCTTCGTTCTCCTGCGTGTCTGCGGTGCCGACGACGCAGGCGGCGCTGTGCTGCTGTTGTTCGTCCAGCAACTTTTTGAGCGATGAGCCACGGAGCAGGGGGGTGTCGCCGGTGAGGACGAGGACCGGGCCGTCATGCGTGACGAGGTTCATCTGACACATCATCACGGCATGGCCAGTGCCGTTCTGCTCGGCCTGCAGGGCGAAGCTGACATCGTCGTGATGACTGAGCGCCTGCTGGACTTCGTCGGCTTTGTGTCCGACGACGACGATGATCTGTTTGGAACCGGCTTTGCGAGCCGCATCGAGTACGTGCTCGATCATCGGTCGCCCGCAGACCTGGTGGAGGACCTTGGGGGTCTCGGACTGCATCCGCTTACTTTTGCCGGCAGCGAGAATCACGGCAACAGCCTCAGGCATCACACGCTCCATGTTGACAGGCACAGTTTGGTCATAACGTCAGCCTATCGAATGTCGCGGTCGACGTCAGTATCGAAGTCCAACGCGACCCATCAGGCCGGAATGGAGTTGTCCTTTAAGGCCGGGAACGTCCGCCTTGAAGTCTCGTTCGAAGACCCAACCGACCTCGGCGAAGGTCGAGACGGCTCCGGTCTCGAAGCGAAGTCCGCCGAGAGCCCGCCAGTCTTCCATCTGCACGTTGATTTTGGTCGCTGGTGTCCCATCCGTCTCGGCAGCGTAGGACTCGACATGGTACTCACCCCGGGCATACAACCAGGTGGGAACGCCGAAGGGCGTGCCGAGGAACATGCTGATCCGCGATTCCGGGAAGATGAGACGGAACTCCCAGATGTCGTTCGGGGTCCAGACCGCACCGGCATAGGGGATGACAAGGTCTTCGACCCGGTCCCAATAGGCCGCACCGAAGGCCCACATCCAGGTGGGGTTCATCCGCCAGAACAGGACAGCATGTCCGTCGTACTGCCAGACGTCTGACATATCTGTATTGTTGAAGTCGGTGGCGTATCCGGGATTGAATCCGACCTCCGCGTTCCAGCCGCCGTAATCGGGCGTCGCCAGTTTCAAACCGAGACCGAACCGGTAGAAGTTCTCGTCGAGATCGTTGCCACCGCCGAATATTCGTGGTCCGTCCCAGGACCGGTAGTTGAACTGGGGAGCGATCGAAAACACGTAGTTGTTCCAGATGGGTGTCACGAGTTCCTTCTCGACGTCAACTTCCAGAATGCCGAACCCGCCGAAATCTCCTCCGCCAGGGAGTCGTGTGCCCTCGTCGGCGATCATGCCGAAGTCGTATCGTCCGGACCAGCCGTACTGATAAGGCTGAACGCCGTTGAGCCCGAATCCATACTGACCGGAGTTCGCCCCGCCGTAAGGCTGGGCGTAGGGGACCGGCGCACCGCCTCCGATCCAAGGATCGCTGGTGATGCCGGGTGAACCGAAGGGTTGAACAGATTGGTAGGTGGGCGGGAGCGTTGTCCCGTATTGGCCGGTCGTTCCCAGCGAGTTCGGATCTGCATAGGTTTGGACTGGGGAAGTCGGTATTCCCGGAGCGTAGGTGGGCGGCGTTGCCGTCCCGCTGCCGTAGAAGGGGGAACTCTGGGCACGGACCACGAGCGGCGAAAGGTCGTCCTGACTGATCGAGGTGACGAAGTTCGTCGAAGGTCGATAGACGGTCTGGGTCGGTGCGTCCGGAAGCGTGGTGGTGGCGGTCACCAACAGGCAAAGGAGTGATGTGTTCACGGGAGAACCTGTCGTCGAATACAATCGTCCATGTTGCAATTCACCGCAGCCTGGCGGTTGATTGGCATGGTCTGGGATGGGGAACCGGTCAGGAGTGACCAGCCGTGCGGGAAAGGTCGCGGGACGTGAGTGTCAGTTACCCGGAAGGGGGCTGAGGATTGAGGGGATGATCTGATCCTTGAGGAGAAGAGGCGGCATTCTGCAAATTCTGCCGAATACGTCAACAGCAGATTCTGCCGTATTGCCATGAATGACCTCTCCGCTGACACATCGGACGATCTCGCCGCGACAGTTCGTAAGGTTGCAGTGAGATTGGGGTTCGATCTTGTTGGCATCGCTCCAGCTGTTCGGCCCGACGGATTTGCAAACCTTCAGGAATGGCTCGAAAACGGGTTTGCCGGCGAGATGTCGTACATACAGCGACGCCGGGATGCGTACGAACATCCCTCGCACGTGCTGGAGTCGGTTCGCAGTGTGATCATGCTGGGTATGAACTACCGCACGGCTGATCCGCCACAAGAACTGATGCCCGGGCAGGCGCGTGTCTCCCGATATGCGTGGGGAACGAACGACTATCACGATGTGCTGCGGGACCGACTCCGGCAACTGGCCGATGTCCTGCACAACGAGGCACCCGGCTGCAAGACACGTGGCGTCGTCGACACAGCTCCGCTGCTGGAGCGTGACTTTGCCCGACTGGCCGGACTGGGGTGGTTTGGCAAGAACACAATGCTCATCAACAAATGGCAGGGGAGCCTGTTCTTTCTGGCGGCTCTGCTGACGGATGTCGAGTTAACGCCTGACGACCCGCACGAGACATCGCATTGCGGCACCTGCACCGCGTGCCTTGATGCCTGTCCGACCGATGCGTTCCCCGAACCGTACGTCCTGGATGCCACGAGGTGCATCTCGTACCTCACGATTGAATTGCGCGACCAGCCGATCCCGGAAGAGCACCGTGAGGGCATGGGCGACTGGCTCTTCGGCTGCGACGTGTGTCAGGACGTCTGCCCCTGGAATCGCAAAGCACAGCTCTCGAAGGAGCCATCGTTCGAGCCTCAATCGGAGCTCACCCCGGTCAACGCGGCTGCACTCCTCACACTCGACGAGGAGGCCTTCAATGAGCGATTTGCCAGTACGCCCCTTGAACGCTCCGGACGTCGAGGCCTTTTGCGAAACGCATGCATCGTCCTGGGCAACACGGGCAATGAGACTCATGTGGGGGCACTGCAAATCGGACTCGACGACGAGCCTCTCATCCGCGAGGCAGCACATTGGGCTATCGATCGTTTAGCCGCGACCAACGGGAGCGCTCCCGATGGTCGCGGCTAAACGATCATCACCATATGATGTTGCATCTCTTGACGCCATAACCTCAATCACTCAATTGCCATGTCTGACACAATTACCCTCGCCGTGAACGGTGCCGCTGGTCGCATGGGGCAGCGGATTGTCGCGTTGTCTCACGCTGATCCTGAACTCTCCGTCATCGCTGCTCTGGAGGCTCCCGGTTCTCCCCATTTGGGGCGTGACGCGGGCGAACTCTGCGGCATTGGCAAGATTGGTGTCGCGATTACCGACTCGCTCGTTCCGCATCCGGATGTGGTGATCGACTTTTCTCTGCCCGCGGGCCTGGAGTCGATCGCGAATGTGTGTGCGGAACGACAGATCCCGCTGGTCGCCGCGACGACCGGCCTCACGCCATCGCAGCGGGAAACCGTCACGGCAGCGTCACAGATGACGCCCATGATCATCGCTCCCAGCATGAGCCTCGCCGTTAACGTCGCCATGAAACTGGTGCGGGATGCCGCACGCGCCCTCAAGAACCTGCCGGACGGTGTCGATGTCGAGATCATCGAGCGGCATCACCGTTACAAAGAAGACGCCCCCAGCGGCACGGCTCTCAAGTTTGGCGAGATCGTGATCAACGAGATGGGGCAGACCAAACCAATGCACGGTCGCGAGGGACACACGGGACAACGCTCACGCGACGAGATCGGCTATCACGCACTCCGCACGGGCGACAACGTCGGCGAGCATCAAATCATCTTCGGCATGCTGGGTGAAACGCTCGAAGTCTCCGTCCGCGGTCACACCCGAGACAGCTACGCACACGGTGCCCTGGCAGCCGCCAAATTCCTCGTGAAGCAGCGTCCCGGTCTGTATACAATGGCAGACGTGCTGGGGCTTTGACTCATCGATCCTGTTGTGTCCATCTCGCCGGAGAACATCATGCCACTTTGTCAGTCAGAAGTCGAAAACTTCTACCACTACGCCACCTGGATGGTTGAGAACCGGGAGTTGGAGAGTCTGGATGATTGCTTGAAAGCTTTTCGCAAAGAGCAGGAGGCAACGATTGAGTCGATCAAGGAGGGGCTGGCCGATGTGAAGGCTGGGCGCACACAACCATTTGAGGAAGCGATGGCTGAAATCCGCAAGGAACTCGGGTTTCCCGAGAAGCAACCTATCTGATGATGTTTCATGTCAGGACGTCTGAGTTCGCCAAGCGTGAGATTCGAGAAGCCGCTGCATGGTATCGGGCGAAGTCCGGTTCTATCGAAGTCGCAGACAGGTGGTTGGATGGGATCACTAGTGCGATCGCCTCGCTCTCACAGAATCCCGATCGAATTCCGGTGTATGTTCGCTCTGATGAATTTGATATGGAGATCCGCGAGTTGTTGTATGGAAGTGGCAGACGGAAGACGCATCGAATCTTTTTCACCATCGTTGGCGATCAAGTCGAGGTCATCTCAGTCAAACATCATGCGCAGCGTGATCTGACACCAGATGACATCTGACCTCTGCTGCTTTCTTAAGCCAAACGAATCGTGCCTGACTCCAATCCACTCCGTGACTTTGCGATCGATGTTGTCCGTCAGTTGACGGAGGCGGGGTTCATTGCGATGTGGGCGGGGGGGTGCGTGCGGGACTTCATGCGGGGGCGGGTTCCCAAGGACTATGACGTTGCGACCAATGCGACGCCGCAGGAGGTACGAAAGGTCTTTGGCCGACGGAAGACGCTCGCGGTCGGTGAGAGCTTCGGGGTCATCATCGTGCTGGGGCCGAACAAGGCAACGGGTCAGGTCGAAGTGGCGACGTTTCGCTCCGAGGGAGAATACACCGACGGACGAAGGCCCGATTCGGTCGTCTTCTGCACGCCGGAGGAGGATGCAGCGCGTCGGGACTTTACGATCAACGGCATGTTCTTCGACCCGCTGACCGAAACGTTGCACGACTTCGTCGGCGGCGAGCAGGACTTGGGCGAAGGCATTGTGCGGGCGATCGGCAATCCGCACGACCGGATGACGGAGGACAAGCTGCGGATGCTACGTGCCGTGCGCTTCGCGGCGACGATGGACTTCCGGCTCGACGACGAGACGGCTGCTGCCGTCAAGCGTATGGCGGACGAGATCCGGGTCGTCAGTTGGGAACGCATCACGCAGGAACTTAAGCGGATGCTCGTCGACGACCACCGAGAGCGAGCCATGCGACTCTGCCATGAACTCGCCTTGCTGGAGATCATCCTCCCTGAGTTGGCCCCCGTACTCGGGGAACCCTCAACCATCAACCCTCAACCCTCAACCAACTGGTGGCACACGCTGCACGTGTTGGGAAACCTCGAACGTCCGAGTTTCGAACTGGCGATGGCAGCCTTGCTGTTGAGTGTACCGTCACCGCAATCACAATCAAAACGCCAGCATCAGCAGCAGGGAACCGTTCGTGCTGTCTGCCGGCGATTGAAACTGTCCAACGACGAAACGGAACGGATCACCTGGCTGGTGACGCACCTGCATAACTTTGACGAGGCTCCGTCTCTCACCTTGTCACAGCTCAAGCGACTGCTGGTCCATGACTTCGCGACCGACCTGCTGACTCTGGCTCGACGACTGGCCCTCGCCGAACAGCGGGACGCGAGTGGTCTCGACTTTGCGGTCGAGTATCTGGCCGACACACCGCGTGAGGTGCTCGATCCTCCGGAGCTACTGAGCGGCAGCGACCTGCAAGAGATGGGCCTCCAACCGGGCCCTGAGTTCAAACAAATCCTGACGACCGTCCGGGACTTCCAGTTGAACGAACAGATCAGTTCGCGTGAGGAGGCGGTGGAACTGGTTGAGCGGGTGATAGGCGGCGAGACGGCCTGAAGTTTCCGGCAAACCGGGGTGTTTGGGCAACACACTCGCCGTTGACCACAAACCTCCGATCGGCGTAGGATTCTGCCCCCTTGTGTCGGGCAGGCGGGGGACGTGGGCTCGGCACGAGGGAATTTACGTCCAGAGAGACGTGTCCTCCTGCAATTCCCGTGTCGAACGGGCCGATTGTCGACTGATGCCGTCCCCGAACCCATCCAAACTGTTGTGGATCATACTCGCGGTCGCCCTTGCGATCCGGGTGGCGGGAGCGATCGGACTCCAATGGTGGCTCGACGGACGCCCCGGCCAGACGTTTCTCATTGAGGGGGACGCCAACGGTTACTGGCATCTCGCTGAAGACATCGCTGAGGGTCGTGAGTTCGCGATCCATGAGCCGCCACGGTATGTGTTGCGCATGCCGGGCTTTCCCGCTTTGCTCGCTGTGCCGATCCGATTGTTTGATGACCCGTTCTTCCCGGCAAGGCTCATGCTGGCATGTGGGGGAACGGTCGCGTGCGCACTTGTCTACTGGTTGGGCCGCGTGCTTTGTGATGAACGTGTCGGACTCACAGCGATGACGCTCGCGACCGTGTCGCCAACTCTGGCCGGTTTCTCACCGGTCATCCTCAGCGAGACCACATTCGCGATGTGTCTCATGGCGAGTCTGATCGGCATGGCGGTGATGGTCCGGGGGCGAGTCGTCGCGACTGCGGAAGGAAATCGTTGTCAGAATTGGACCCCCGGCATGATGGCCGTGCTGGGGACGTTGACCGGAGTGCTGATCGGGATCACGTGTTATGTAAGACCGAGTTGGCTGCTGGCGGCTCCGCTGTTCGGCACGGCCCTGGTGCTGCTTTCCCCAGATAGAGGCCGAGCCCTGCTGGCAGGAATCTGCGTGGTCGCCGGAGCGGTTGGCGTGTTGCTTCCCTGGGGCATGCGAAACGAACGGATCACAGGTCACTTCGTACTCACGACGTTGTGGATGGGGCCGAGTCTCTATGACGGCCTCAGTCCACAGGCGACGGGTGACAGCGACATGACGTTCTTCGACCGAGATAATCTCATGGCAAAAGGCATCTCGGAGTATGACGTGAACAAACATTACTCGGAGCAGGCGTGGGCGTTTGCGCGGTCTCAGCCGGGACGGGTCATCGAGTTAGCGTTCATCAAGTTGTGGAGATACTTCAAGCCCTGGCCGAGTGCTGACCAGTTTGGGGGATGGCTGCCTGCGGTCGTCCTGACGTCGTTCACGATTCCCATGTACCTGCTTGCCCTGCGCGGATGGTGGGTGATGCGTGCCGACTTCCGCGCATGGGGTCTGACGATCGGTCCCCTCCTGTACTTCGCGGGACTCCACATGTTGTTCGTCAGCTCACTGAGATACCGACTCCCGGCAGAGTACCCCTTGTTGGTTATGACAGCCGTCGGCTGGCGATCACTTCAAGGCAAATCACAATACGGCGGGCCATCAGCCAACAGCCAACAGCCAACAGCCAACTGAAAACGCATGCGAATCCGTTCGGTCATCCAATGGACGATCGTGCTGCTCCTGATGATCGCGGGAGCAGGCGGGTACTTTGCGCAGCAGGCCTGGGAGCGAAAGGATCAGTTGCTGCTCGAAGGCATCCGTGCCGAACTCTCAAAGAAGGCTCCCGATTGGGAAGTGGGCATTGAAGACGCACACATCGTCAACATGCAGGGGAGGGTAAAGCTCACGAACTTTTCGATCCGCCCCGACGACGCGAAGGTCGATTTTCTCCACGTCCCAGAGTGTTACATCACCATCGACCCGGACCTGCTGTTGAAAGAGCACAAGGTGCTTGTTCGCAGTCTGCACGTGACGAATCCGACGGTGACGCTCGTCCGTCACGAGGACGGGAGTTGGAACTGGCAGAAGCTTGGCAAGCCGACCCCCTCGGACCAAACGCCCGAGATTGAGGTCGAGGGTGGCACGTTTATCGTCAAAGTCGAAGCGGGCGTCGGTCTGCCCGAGACGGAGATTGTCAGTCGCGATGTTGCGTTGGTGCTGCTCCCGTCCGGGCAGAAGAGATACCTGATTCAGGGTGCCTCACAGATCGATGGGGCAGGGCGGCTCGTCTTCGAGGGGAAGCTCAACCTCAACAACGGCTCATGGGAACTTGCCGGCAAGGCTGACGGACTCGACATGTCCCCCAGCCTGCTGGAGAAGGCGGCTGCCATCTCCCCAGCAGTCCAGCGGCAAGTCGCTGAGCTTTCACAGCAGGGAAAGACACTCACACCGGGGGCCGACGAATCACCGCAACTAACCGATCAGGACGATGTCTTCCAACCCGTCTCGCAAACGCGAATAATCGAGGGAACGCCGTCGCAACTCTCGCTTCCCGATCTGGGCCTGATCGCCAACATCGGCATCGACTTCGCCGCCCGCAGTGATGGACAACAACAGATTCCCGACTACCGCGTTCTTGCGAAGATCATGGACGGACAGGTCACCGAGCCCCTTTCGCCGGTTCCGTTGTCCGGGTTGGAGGGCGAGATTCTCATCGAGAACGCCCGAGTCGTCATCGAGAAGCTGTCGGCGGCCAATGGGGAGAGCAAGCTCTACGTCGCTGGCGAGGTCCGTAAACAACAGGATCAGACACTGCGGGTGTTCGATATCGAGGCGACGAACCTGTGGCTTAACAATGAAATGCGCGACCTGTTGCCGCCGCAGGGAAAGAAATACTTCGATCTCGTCAATCCCGCCGGTCGGTTCACCGTCAAGGCCCACTATGACAGTCGAGCTGCCAAGCCGCTTCAGCTGGATCAGTTTCAGGCCCGCGATTGTCAGGTTCGACTGTCGATTTACCCCTATCCGGTGACGAACATCCACGGCTCGATCACACAACAAGGAAACGATCTGGACATCGAGTTGACCGGCACGGCTGCGGATCGTGAGGTCAAGCTGAATGGTCTGGTGAGCAACCTCGGTCCGCAAGCACAAACCGAACTGGACGTGCAGGTTGACGATTTCCCGGTCGATTATCGCATCTCCGATGCTCTGGTGCTGGAGAAGCATCAGCCGATCCGTCTTGCTCTCGAAGACTTGAATCTGACAGGACGTGCCGATGTGAAGCTGCGATTCCTGCGACGTGCCGGCGAGGAAGAGAAATTCGTCATGGGCCTTGATGCCCATGTGCGGGAAGCGACGCTGAACTACGATCGCTTTCCCTATCCCATCACCGATCTTTCCGGCCATGTGCATTTCAATCCGTGGAAGGTGAAGTCATGGGAGTTCCGTGAACTCCAGGGCCGTCACGGTCATGCGACCATCGTGGGACGGGCACGGATGGACCTCACCACGAAACCGGGGCGTTTTTCGCTCGGCATCAATGCACAACAGGTCCCCGTCGACAACGAACTCCGAAATGCGACTCTCACCGCCAGCCCCGTGATGCGGCAGGTGTGGACCGAATTGAATCCAACCTCGGGCATCCTCACTGTCGAAGGACTGGAGTTGAATTGGGTCCTGGGCGAGTCGCCGAGTGTCATGCTCCCTTCTGTCCAACTGGAACAGGGGACCATCACACTCGCGAGCTTTCCGTATCGCTGGGATGACGTCTCGGCAGACGTGCGATGGCACGACGGTCGCGTCGACGTGTACCGCGTCGAGGGATACCACAACGAAACTCATGCCGTCGTTGAGGGGCGACGCGAGGGAGACCCTGCGTACTTCGAAACTCCGTCGATTAAAGGCTCCCGCTGGCGACTCCACCTACCCGACGTGTTGGTGACCCGACTCGACCCCGGAGCCGAGTGCCGCAACGCACTGCCTGCTGAGAGTGCAGCTGTGATGAATGCCCTCGATCCCCACGGGCCGCTCGACGTGCGATTCGGTATGGATGTCATGAGCTTTCCTCAGCAGGCTGCCGACGATCAGGTCACGTTCAGCTCCAGAGCACAGATTCACCTGACGAACGACCAATTGTTTGCCGGCCTGCAGATGACGGACGTCACAGGTCGTGTCGATGTCGAACTGTCGTATGGAGATGAGGTCAAAGCGGTCGGTGTCGTCGACTTCCAGAAGGCACGCGTGCTCGACATGACGTGCAACGACCTGCAAGGCCCCTTCCAAGTGTTGGGGAATCAGGTCGTTGCCGGCTCTGCGGATGTCATCCTCGCGCCGGAGTCGACCACACCGACGGTTCCCCGGAACGAGCAGATCACCGCGAAACTGTACGACGGCCTCATCAGCGTCAATGCGATCGCGAACATCGATCCGGACGACTCGGAACGTTCACAGTATCGGGCACACGTTGATCTCCGGAACGCCGACCTGAGTCAGTGGATGACCGAGTGGTGGCCCGACGCGACCAACGTCACCGGCACCGTCAACGGAAAGATGAATCTCAACGGGCAGGGGACCACGCCGCGATCACTCCGGGGTGAGAACTGCTGGGTGCAGATCACCGACACGCAACTGGGAGAACTCCCGGTGATGGCCCAGATGCTGAACTCGCTTGTTCAACCCCAAGTGGTCGACAAGACCGCATTTCGCTATGCCTACGCCGACTTCAGCATTCATGATGGACTGTTTGATTTCGGTCAACTGGGGGTGCGCGTTCCGGGCGACACACGACGAATCCAGTTGGACGGCACAGCCCTGAAGATGGTTGGGCAGGGGTACGTTCCCTTCGCACCCACGGTCGATCCTCGCATGCAACTCGACTTCTACTCCAAGGTTGACAACCGGAGTAATCCGATCCTGGCGATTCCCATCGTCAACACCATTGGCCGCTCGCTGGGTGACAACTGGCTGCACGTGCGCGTGACTGGAACAACAAATGACCCTCGTGTGGAGAAGCTACCAAACGTCCCACTGAACAACATCAATGATGCCCTGCGTGGCTTTGTCAGCACTCTCGAACAGGGCCTGAATCCGGTATTCCCCCGACAGGTTCCGCCGCTCCCACCGTCGCGGTGATCGTCCTCTCAGCGGGATGCTCGCTTTGCGTCGAGTCGGATCAAGGCGGTATGATCCGCGAATGAACTGTCCTGTCGGTCAAGACGTCAAGCGAGCAGCGGCCATCATTCGTGACGGCGGCGTCGTCGCCTTCGCCACCGAGACGGTATACGGACTCGGGGCGCACGCTATGAATCCGCAAGCGGTCGCAAGAGTCTTCGAAGTCAAAGGACGACCCCGGTTTGATCCGTTGATCGTTCATGTGAACGACACTGAGGCGGCAAAACGCCTTACGGCGACCTTCCCGAAAACGGCCGAACGACTGGCGGACGCCTTCTGGCCCGGACCACTGACACTCGTGCTCCCCAAGGTCGAGGAAGTGCCCGATCTGGTGACCGCTGGCCTGTCGACGGTCGCCGTGCGAGTTCCGATCCATCCACTCGCCAGACAACTCATCGAACAAGCCGGGGTGCCGATCGCTGCACCGAGCGCCAACCCGTTTGGCCAGGTCAGCCCGACGACGGCTAAGCATGTGCAGCAACAACTGGGGGACCGAATCGACTACCTGCTCGACGGCGGCCCCTGCGACGTCGGACTGGAGTCAACCGTCCTGCATGTCGCGGAGGATCCGCCCACCTTGCTTCGACCCGGCGGGGTAACGCTGGAAGACCTTGAACGTGTTGTTGGCCCGATTCGCAGCCTTGAATCAACTGAGATTGACGACAATCATCCACAAACGTCGCCCGGCATGCTGAGCCGTCACTACGCACCTCGGACTCCACTCCGAATGGTGGAAGATCTGACGACATGTGACGTCCCACGAAAAGCCGGATTGCTGACCTTGAATCACCCTCCGGCCCCGGAACGATTCGCGGCTATCGAAGTGCTCTCTCGCACGAGGGACCTTCGAGAAGCTGCTGCCACCTTTTACGCGGCCATCCGCTCGCTCGATACCCAAAAGCTCGAACTGATCCTGGCGACGCCGTTCCCCGATAAAGGTCTCGGTCGCGCACTCAACGACCGACTCAGAAGGGCAGCAAAGTAGGGACGGCTGTGCTCACAAATCAAACTCGGCCGATCAGCGTTACGCCATCTCACACTCGCGGCGGAAGCGTTTCTTGATCGCCTCCACATTCGGCACACTTCTGGCGGTCCAGTCTCGTAGCAGAACGTCACGTTCGGCATCAGATAGTTGCCAGGTGGCGTCGGACTTCCGCATCCGTCGCGTCAAGTCACGCAGGCACACGGCGGCTGCGACCGAGAGGTTAAGACTGTCGACGAACCCACATGTCGGGATCACCACACAAGCGTCGGCTGCCTCCTGAAACATCTGGCTCACGCCGTTCTTCTCATGGCCGATGACAAGGGCAGTCCGCTCAGAAATGTCAACGTCCGCCAGCGGCATCGCCGAGTCACTGGGAGACGTCACCAGAATGCGATAGCCGTCTCGTCTCAGCTTCTCGATACACGTCTTCGACGGATCGGACGCCTGGGTATACCGATGAATGGTCAGCCACTTGTCTGTCCCCAGCGCAATTTCGCGAGTCACTCGAAAGTGGTTCTCGGCTTCCGTGATGTGGACGTCCTGAACTCCAAAGGCGTCGCAACTCCGCAGTACCGCACTCGTGTTGTGAGGCTGGTAAACATTCTCCAGCACCACAGTGAGATGCCGCGTCCGCTGAGCCAGCACGCCAAGCAGCCGTTGCCGCCGATCGTCGGTCAAAAACGACCACAGATGCTCCTGCAGGAGTCGCTCTCGTTCACCCATTGCCTCGCCAAAAAACGGTCCGAACCCGCCGAAAGAATTGGTTGTCTCGTCACTTGCCAGACGATATTCTATCGAACAGCGATGGCTCACGGCCATCGCACCCTTGATGGTGGGTATAGCTCAGTTGGTTAGAGCGCCGGATTGTGGTTCCGGAGGTCGCGGGTTCGAATCCCGTTACTCACCCCTTCTTTCACCTCAGCAGATTCACAGGCACGTTGCTGAGAGACTCTGTTCTGTGACGATCGACAGACGCTTTGCCTAAAAGAGTGTTTTCGTCACTTGGGCGGAGTCGGGTCTTTCTCCAGTGGCAGGGTGACTCGCTTGCCGCTCCATGAGGATTCGTAGATCGACAGGATCAATTCGACGCTCTTGCGGCCCTGGTGTCCGTCGACGGCGGGTGTCTTGCCGGCTTTGATCGCTGCGAGGAAGTCCTCGAACTGTTTCTGATGACCCAGCGAGGAGATGGCTGACGGGTCGGAGGCGCCGCCGCTGGTGTCGCTCCCTTTGCCGAACTTCTCGCGGATGTCGTCATCCTCCGGTTGTGCTTCTGCGAAGTCCCACAGGAGGATGTCGTCCTGTTCGACGATGACCGAACCTGTGGTGCCGTGGATTTCGGTCTTCTTGAGCAGGCCGGGAAAGGCGCTCGTCGTTGCTTCGAGGGTGCCGAGGGCTCCGTTCTTGAAGCGGACCACCGCTGCCCCGGTGTCCTCGACTTCGATCCGCTCGTGAGCCAGCGTGTCGGTCAGTCCGCAGACCTCAGCGATATCGCCCATGAACCAGTACAGCAGGT
>JAGQPX010000136.1 GCA_020426505.1 Planctomycetaceae bacterium
CGGATTTCACCGACCATGATGACGTTGGGGTCCTGACGCAGACAGCCGCGCAATGCTTCGACGAATCCGAATTTGTTCTTCGCGTCGGTCTGAATCTGAACGGCCCGTTCGATGCGACGTTCCACCGGATCTTCGATGGTGACGAGGCTGCGGGTATGTTCGTTCAGCTGATTCAGGAAGGCGTAAGTCGTCGTGCTCTTGCCGGAGCCGACGGGGCCGACGCTGAGGATCATGCCGTGCGGCACTCGAATGGCCCGGTGAACGGCGTCCATCTGGGACTCCTCGAACCCCAAATCGTCAATCGAACTATAAGAGTCAGCGGCGGGCATGAGGCGGAGCACGACTCGTTCGCCGTGCAGCGTCGGTCCGCTACCGACACGGATATCGCGTTGATCCCGCAGGGCGGAATTCGCGATGTGACCGTCCTGCATGTATCGCCGCTCGGTGATGTCCATCCCGCCGAGAAGTTTGAGCCGGGAAATCACCTGAGGCGACGTCGTGGTGTTCAGTTGTAGGACATCGTGCAAAATGCCGTCGACTCGCAGTCGCACGTTGAGACCATCCGGCCCCGGATCGAAATGGATGTCCGTTGTTCCCACTTCGAAGGCACGTTCGAGCAACAGGTCGACAAGGGGAACGGGACCGACGACGTCAACCAGTTCCTTGAGTTCTTCCTGAAGTGCCCGGTGCCGGGAGTTGACATCACTAGCGGGAATCGTTTCGGCCATGGGAGGACTCCATTGTTGCTTGAGCTAAGTGTTCAACGACTTCAAAATCAATCTCAAACAAGGACGAGAATGCGGACCCGAATCATTGATCCATGTCCGCATTGGGAATACACGGGGGATCATTCTTCCGATTCGGGAGTTTCAGCAGGAGCGTCTTCCGCAGATTGATCCTCCGACTCGGCTGACTCAGCCGCTGCCGGTGGCGGGACGGCCGGAAGAGCCGGGCCCTTCTGCTGCATCAGGCCGAAGACGCAAGTCATCGCACTGATAATAACCACCCCTAACCCCCACGTCTTCAGCGGGTCCGCCATCTTGAGCATCGTGACCAGTCCCAGGACGAACCCGACACCGCTGCCGGCAAACAACCCCCCCCTGGCGACGTTGGGGCTCACGCCTCCGGTCAGCAGAAGCACCGCTCCGATCAAACCGACAACCGCACCGGCGACGCCAATGTAGGCCAGAAGACTGTTCGAATCACTTGATGACACTCCCAATTCCTTAAGGGCATCTTCGCGCGTCTCGACCATGGGCCAGACTTTGGTCAGTCCAGCCAGCGAAATGACCTCACGGACCACATCGTTATTGCAGATGACGACAATCCGCCCGTCATTGGATTGGACGTTCTTCCAGCAGCGGACGATCATGGCGACCATCGAACTCCCCATGTAATTGAGAGGGGTAAGATCCACCATCACCTGTGGCGATTTCGTCCCGTTCAGACGTCCCATGATGTCAGTTCCCGCCTGCTCAATGTCCGACCATTGAGCATTGTTCATGGCAGGCAGGAGTGTCACCGTCGAGTAAGCCCCATTCTGGTCGATGTGGTAATTGGTTTCAGTCGCTGTCACGATCGGGTCTCCAAAGGCAGAATTGAAGAACGGGATACGGATGAAAACGAGGCAACCGGTCGGTGCCTCTTGAACCGAACGGTATTCAAATCATACTGATCTTCCCGTCACAGCAGCCCGCTGCTCGACGGCCAACACTTGGTGATGGGATGAGGAGAATTCCGCACCCATCGAATGAAGTCGATATTGATTGACACTGTAACGTAAACCAAGTGTCAACAACAGTAAGCGGAGAAAAATGCCACCCTGGAGATCGAAATTGACGAGGTCAGTTTGGCGTGACGTGTGAAGAATCGTCGAGTCGAAAGCCCCCATGCAAGCTATGACTCTTGACAGGTGGGGTGTTTCGGACGGAGGTTGAGGCGATCAATCGGCTTTTCAGGGACATGAATCCACCATACGGTCGAGCGTCGATGCGGGCTCGACCTTCACGACTTCGAACGGCCGGAGCAACTTCGGCGAGCAACAGACGGAGGCGGGTCACCAGGCACGGGGGGCGTTTGCCCCCGATGACTGGACCAATCAGCACGACCCGACTCAGGCGAACATACGGCTCAAGCCATAACCTTGACGTGATGAATCCCGAACGGTGGTCGAGTGCTCCGTCCGACGTGGCGAGACGTGTGTCAACTGCCGACAATTTCTGAAGTGGGTCTCTGCGCCTGCGCGCCTCTGTCAGATCGATATGAAACAGATCTCGATGCAAATGCGGAGACTTCTCGTAACCGGCAATTGACACGTGTTTTTCGCCACTCGTATCATGGTGAGAGTCCGTCCATGCGACCGACCCTCCCTCACGATGCGTCGTTGATTCAGAGACCGCCTCAATCTGTCGGAGAGCTTTTCATTGGGAAGCGTTTCGACCTTGAAAACAGGTTGTGATGAGTAAGTTCGGCCCCATCCTGGTGATTCTCCTTGCCATGCTCAGCATCGGCTTCATGGGATTTGCGGGCGTTGGCACGTTCGGAGGTCCCAACTGGTCTGCGATGGCCAATTCGATGAAGGACTACCAGATCACCCAGAACACGGGGGCCGACACCACATGGACGGCTGTTTCAAGCAACGACGAATCGTTGAAAACATCATCCGTGCTACCCGAGGTGATTGTCGCCGCGTTGGATCACAAGACGGGCGTCGTACAGGCCGAGTTGAACGAGCTCAACGAAGAGGAACAGACGATTCAGCAAAATCGCGAGTCGCTCAACAGCCAGATTGAAGTCGACAAAGTTTCGCTTGACACTTATCGCGACCGTCAGGCACAGCTCCTTGTTTCGCTCGGAGAACAGGTAGCCGCTTTGTCGCGTCAAGCTGTGCAAAAAACTGACCAGGCCTCTGCAATTGAGAAGGAAGTCGAGGATCGACGCTCGGACGTTTTTCGACAACAGAATCAATTGGAAGTCCTGCGTGCCGATCAAGCTCGTATTGGGCAGATTTCGCAGCAGATGATCGATCTCATTGAACAGATTGATGCCGACTTGGAGAAAGCCCGTCGCCGTGAGAAACAGTTGCGTCAGCAGTTGGGCGAAGATTATTGACACAGACACGGTCAGCGTCCCTTCAGACCGATCGGGAGTGGTGAGATGACATTCGTTGGAAAAATGCTGGTCATCGTGCAGTTGCTGTTGAGCATCTCGTTCATGGCACTGGCCGGTGCTGTCTATTCCGTCCAGACGAACTGGAAGGAAGAGGCTGAGTCGAAACAGGCGACCATCACGAAGTTGCAGTCCGACCTGACGGCGCAGAATACGGGGCTCCAGCGTCAACTCGACGAAGCGACACAGACGCGAGACGATGCAGTGGCCCGTGCCAATGCGTCCGAAGGACAAAACGCACAGCTGCGTGCTGAGCTTGCCAATCAGCAGCAACAGAACAACCAGCTCTCACTCGAACTGAGTTCGCTGAGCGGACTGTCGCAGGCCAAATCGGATGAAGCGGCGTTTCGAGACGAGGAAGCCCAACGAGAGCGGACTGCGTCTGCCACGCTTCGGACACAAGTCAACGACCTGAACGAAGAGCTTCGCAACCGTGACGATCAGATCTTCGCTTTGAACCTCGAGTTGGAAGACCTCAAAGAGCGGTTCACTGGATTGCTTGCCGACAACGGAGACCTGAAGAAGATCCTCAGGCTGAACGACTTGCCCACCGATCCCACGCTGTTCACCTCTTTGGAGGAGCCACCGCCGCCGATCGACGGGCTCGTTGTGGCCACGAGCACCGACCGCACGAACCGCACCGAAGCGGTCGAGATCTCCGTCGGCAGCGATGACGGCGTCCGGAAGAACCACGTGCTCGACGCATACAGTGCCGAGGCAAATGGCGGCAAAACGCGATACCTCGGCAAGATCCGCATCACCCATGTCACGCCTGATCGTGCGGTCGGGTACGTGATTGAATCAGTCAAGAACGGCATCATTCAGCGAGGCGACAATGTCACCACGAGGCTCTAAGAAAAGCACAGACGCCCAGCCGGATGTTTACACGGGACTGCTCTTCATTTCCGTCGCGTCCCTCATTGCCGGTTGCATCTTCCTGGCGCTCGAACTCTCGAAGTACGACTGGTCCGTTCCCGGTTGATCCCGCGTCCAACCGGATGCTGCTCAGCGAAGGCACCCGCATGGCGTGTGCGCCGCGAGGTCGGCGATCATCGCCCTCGTCGCTTCTTCGACCGCCTTCTCCCATTCATCTGGGCGAAACCGCTCTCTGTACGTCTTCTGTCTCGCAGCGAAGATGATGCCCCGTGAACTATTGACCACGGCTCCCAGTCCGTCAGCGTCAAAGGCACCCGCGACATCGGCGGCGGTGCCTCCCTGACTTCCATAGCCGGGGACAAGCAAAGGCACGTGAGGCATCAGGCTCCGCAGATGATTGAGTTCGTCCGGGTACGTCGCGCCGACGACCGCACCGATGGACCCGTAATCCAATTCCCCGCACGTTTGAGCGCACAGCTTCTCGACTGTCCGGGCGACACATTCGAAGAGCGTCTCCCCATCCGTAACACGATCCTGAAACGTGCCCGCTCCCGGGTTGCTCGTCCTTACCAGCACGTAGACACCGGCCCCCCGCTCGGTTGCAATCTCGACAAACGGCTGGAGTGTGTCACTTCCCAGATACGGATTGACCGTCAATGCGTCCGCGCCCCAGATGGCAGTATTGGGATCAGCACCCGCAAGGTAGGCGCGCGCATACGCCTCGGCTGTCGAGCCGATGTCCCCCCGTTTTGCGTCGCAGATGACGAGCAGTCCCGCAGACCGGGCATGTCGGATCACGTTTGCGAGTGCCTTTGTTCCGGAAGGTCCCAGTTCCTCGAAGAAGGCCGCCTGCGGCTTCACCACAGGGACCAGCGGCGCGACCACATCGACAATCCGGCAACAGAATTTCTCATAGGCTTCTGCGGCGGCATCGACGGACATCGATGCATTGTCCGCATCGTCCGGCAGAAGTTGTGCAGGGAGTTGATCCAGCCGAGGGTCGAGTCCGACACAAACAGCGTTCCCTTTGTCCCGAATCGCAGCGTGTAGTCGTGAGGCATAGTCGTTCATGCCCGCATCATGACAACACCTCGTCGGACTGAAAAGCATACCGGCAGAGGTTGCCGAAATGTCGGCTGAGCGGCAGTTTGGACCGCTGACAGTCGGCAGATGTCGCCGCTCCCGAGGCACGAACCCCACCTCCGAATTGCTGCCTTTCAAGGTTTCGGATACGTTCCGGCCCCTTCCCTCCCACCCCTCGGCCTCCTCCGCCCCGTCGCATGTCGGGGAGTCCCCTTGTTTGCTTCAGGAATACACGGAATGCCCGTCAGCCGTTTCTGGCTGTGGACCTTGCTTTTGCTGTTGACGGTGGGGTGCCAGTCCACTCCTTCCGGAACAAGAGCGCTGTTCAGTCTTGCGCGAACGGAAACGAAGGAAACGGCGACGGAAGATGACGACTCGCAGGACAATGATTCGCTGAAAGTCGTGTCGAAGTCAGATATCGTCAACGGGGAAGACAAATCATCCTGGCGGGACGACCCGGTGCTGATGGAAGTCGTCGAGCGTGAACTGGCCGACGCGTCTCCCGAACGACGCAGCCAATGGATCGAACGCCTCGACTCAATCGATCCCAACGAGATCCCTTTCCTCCTGTCCGAACGCCGCCGACTGATCAGAGCGGGAGAATCGGATGAAGTGACAACAGTAGATGCGGCGACGGCTTCTGAGCCACCTCAGTCCGACGAACCATCAGTTGTGCTGGAGGAAACTCGTGATCGAAAGCCACATGGCCTTCATCCTCTGCGGGCGCTTGGTGAGCCGCTGCAGGCCCCTACGCCGCCGTCATTGGAAGGCGAGTCCGACGACACGGCCGAGGTTCATCAAACGGCTATGGTCGACGGCACCGAGACGTCAAATCCCGCATCGAAGGAATCGGGCGGGTTCATGGACAACGTGCTCGACGTCTTCGGCGTCGGGGGTGAACGGCAAGCCGGCGAATCGCTTCAGACGAAAAGTGATATCCGACCTGCGGGCCTTGAAGACGAGCATTTACAGTCACCTGCACGAGAGAATGGCAGCCCTGCCTCGCAACGCGAAGAGGCAGCCCGAGCGATGCAGTCGGTGTATTGGCAAGAGGAACTCGACAAGCTCGTGTCGCTCCTCGAAACACAGCTGGCACACCAGGAACCGGGCGAAACGCAGCGGGAACAGGACCTTTACATCCGTCAACATGTCGCACTGAAACTGCTGTACCTGATCGGCAGCCGTCGTCCGGAGGCGCTCCAGGCGATTCCACTCGACGACGAGGCTCAACAGGAATTCTGGACGGAGATGATGTGGGCGTTGTCGAACGTGTTCGACGATGAGGCCTTGCCAAACCCGTCCGAGCGTGCCCGTGAAACGGTCGAACGGCTGCGTTCGGCCCTGGAGCATCTCGCGCCCGAGGCCGGCTTGAGAGTCCATCACGCGGTGTTCTGCAGACAGATCGACGGATACGGCAGCTATGCCCTGTTCGACAAGGACGAGTTCACGCCGGGGCAGTCGGTCCTCGTCTACGCCGAGGCCGAGAACTTCGGAGTTCAAGTCACCACTCAAGGCGATCACGTCACTCGCCTGCAATCGACGCTCGACATTCACGAGGAATCAGTTGATGGTCCGGTCGTCTTCCACAACGAGTTGCCCCCCACGGAAGACATCTGCCGCAGCCGACGTCGCGACTACTTCCACAGCTACCGCATCAAGCTCCCCTCGGACCTCAAACCGGGACCTCATGTGCTGACCCTAAGTGTCCGCGACGAAGTCAGCCACAAGATCGGAACCACCACGCTGAACTTCATGGTTCGTTGACAGTACTGAGAGAGAATGGCATTCGTAGGATCGACGTAGCTGGATTCGCCAGAATTCAGCCGTCACGTCTCTTGCCATCGACGAAGACTGAACTCTGGCGAGTTCAGCTACTGGGCCAGGGCCTCACTTCGTCCCGAACTCCACCTCAATATCGCAGATTTCGTGGGCTGTCATGTCGAACACGACTGCGTCTCCGTCGATCGACAGAGCCGAGATTGTCTTGCCGAGGAAGTCGCATTGTCGTGCAGTCACTGGCGTGCGGAAGCAATGCAGCCGCACCGTGCGAAAGCGGCCTTCGGTCTCACGCAACCGCAGTCGTGCTGCGAGTGGCGCCGACGACTGATCGCTCTCCTTCTCGTCATTCGACGCGGGGGCCAGCAGTTGCGTGATCTTCACGTTGCGCGCGTCCAGATGGAAGAACCAACCTGACATCGGTTGATCCGGTCCGTCGGTCACGACGATCGGCTGGACAGCATTCATCTCCGAGCGTGACATCTCCATCGGGAACGTCTCATCGACTGAGATGACGAAGCGGAAGTTTCGTCTCGTTTCGCCTGCAGTGATCAACAGCGTGTCGATCATGCGGGGCCCCGTCTTGCGATGGAACGGTAAGCCGCACGGATGAACGGTCGTACGGTATTCCCCCTCCGTCACTTCGATGAAGTGCGGGGCCTCGAATCGTTCGGCTGTGATCGCATGGGCTCCTTCCTGCACCGAGCATGTGAGCGCCGCGGTCGAGTCTCCCCATGCCCATCGCGACGCGAAGAAGTTGGACCAAGGGTCACCTTCGGGCAGGCGTTCGGTCTCCAACTCGACCTCCATCTCAATCGTCGGCCTCCCCCGCCACACGCGAAATGTCTGTCGGTAGTTCGCAATCACGGATTCATCACTCGGATTGACGAGCTGTCCCCGCGTGACAATCTCCCCCCGCACAGGTCCGGAAGAGACGATCTCCATCTCGCTCAGCCGCATCTCGGTGTACCACGTCTTCGACTCGACGGCATGATCACCCTCGCCGGTGACGACCGTCTGTTCGCGCGGAAAACGGAAAGCCAGTTGTTGACTCAGCCGTTTGGGGCCACGCCGGTACGTCTTGAGCTGGCCAATGCCTCCGGTGACGTCGCTGATCTGTAGCTCGAAGAACTCGTTTCGCAGCACGTTGTCCTCAGCCATCGGGACGTTTTTGCCGGCGGGAGGATTGGGCGAGCCATCACCACAGGGCAGCCAGACGAAGCCACTCGGCGTTAACTCGACCACACAAGTGCGATCCGTCTCACTCGCCGGTCCCGCGATCAGCGCCTCTGAACGTGCCGGCAACGTCAGCCCTTCCGGCCAGTCGAAAACTACCCGACGCGTGAACGACTCCGGGTTCGCAAGAAAGCAACCGGTCGTTGACCCACGTCCTCTCACCACAACCGCCGAAAGTGCGTCTGCGGCGGCTGACTCCGCCTCTTGGAGTGTTGTGTTCCGCTGCTCACGCTCCTCTGCATCACTGACTGGAACTGCTCCAGTGAATCCACCAATCACTTCATCGTTGGCAGCTCGATCGCCCGGCTGACCCCGCAACACCCGGGCGACGTTCCGCATCCACACGACCGATGAGGCCCGATGATGATCCCGCCACTGGTCGACATATCGGCTGACCGGATCGTTCTCCTCGCGGGCGACTGATTGCACGAGGTGCGGCGACAGGTAATCCCCCGCTTTGTGTTGAGCGAGCCGTCCCGGACTGTCGGTCGTCTGGAAAAAATCAGACAATGTTACGAATCGACCCAGTACGGGGGCATAGCGATGAATGCGATGGAAGTCTTCGAGCCAGGGGGTATGCAACTCTGGCCACCGGGCCAGCAACAACAGCGCGGCATGGTCATAGTCCATCGCCTCAGACATGCGTTGGGCATATCGCAGCATGCCGGCCGCACTGTCTCCCGCAACGGGAATTCGACTGACCGCATCGATCACCGAGCCGTCGCACCCCTCCCACCGATGCTTGCCCTGCTCGTCATCCGGGTACAGGCCGTCGTCCATGACGAAATGCAGGGCTCCCTCGTAGCCGAGCTTGTCGAGCACCTGTGGCATCTGCACACCGACGCCGTAAGTCCGACGCCCCCAGACCGTCGGACGTCTCCCGCAGAGTTGCTCAGTTTTTTGCAGTCCCTTCGAGAACGAGCCCAGCACCGGCTCCAACGGCATCAATGCATTGTGTGACTCCTGCCATTCGCCGCCGATCAACTCCTGCTCACCGTTCCGCCAGCGCTTGTTGAACTCCTCAAAGTCCGTCGGATGTGCTGCTGCGATCTCTTGCACACTCTCCGCCGTCGCGAGAAAGTTCACCGGTCTTGCTGAGGCGACGAGTTTCGACCAATGTTCATCTGCCACATCAGGAGCGAGCAGACACAAGTCGGCGAGGTAACAATCGACCGGGTAGAACCGCTCACGCCCTTCCAGCAACATCTCGAAGCAACTGCGGAGGTGTGATTCGGTCGCCTGCCGGTCGCCCGCGATGGCCGCTCGCGCCGCTGAGACCGTCTCCCCCTCCAGTCGCCGCTGGTCCAACTCATTGAAGTACCGCATCTGTCGCGTGAGGATTTCCAGCTGCAGATAGCAATGACCCAACGCCAGAAAGTCAGCCGCGAGATCAGGGTCAACCTCGCTTTCGACCTCCAGGGGAGCGAGTGCCTGTGTCAGCATCTCCTCTCGGTCACTGATACCAGTAACAACGATCGCTCCCAGTTCCCTTGCGTTCTCAATCCACTGACAGGGGATCCAGTCGGTCGAGACGGTGGGCACGATGAACAGCCGGTCCTTGTGACTCTCCGGAGGGTCGTCGGCCCGTTCCCATTGAGGCATCACACCCGCAGAGTCCAGCAATTTCGGATGCCAGATCACCGAAAACGCATTCAGCAAACTTTCCGCCTGAGCCTCCGGCAGATCAAGCGGCAGGTCCTCCACGCTATGGCTGGGGATCAATACGGTCAGCGATTCGTAACGCATACGTCGTGTCGATATCCTTCTCTGAGTGACCACCCGATCATAGAGGGCGATTGCGTCGATTAACACCAATCAGTGACGTCAAATATCAGAGCCGCGCCCGTCAGGAAGCGGCCGCGCTTTGACGTCCACTCGCACGATAAAGCATTCCATTCGTGTGAACTGCCGCTTCGTCACAGGCGAGACACTGAAGTTCGTGATCGATCGCTGGTTCATCGGGCAGAATTGCACTTCACCGCCGTAGTCGCGACACTGCTGAGTCAAGAGCCATCAATCATTCGAGAGAACGCCAGCGAGGAGCAGCGATGCGGATTTGTCGGTTTGAGAAGTCGGGACAAGTGGAGGCCGGATTCTACACGGACGAGCACGTCATCCCACTCAGCGCAGCGGCGAAGGCGGCCGGCGTCGAGGCACCCGAGGGACACGATCTCATCTCCCTGCTACCCGGGGGATCGCAAAGAGGCACCGTCGCGGAAATACAGGAGGCGTTCGGCAAGTTGTCCGCCAGCGAACAGGCCGATGCGTCGATCGCGGTCGCGGACGTCTCACTGCTGATTCCCATTGCCACTCCCGGCAAGGTGATGATGCTCGCGGGCAACTACTCCAAGCATGTCGAGGAGACGGGAGGCAAGGCGGTTGTCCGTGAGAGCACATTCCCCTATGTCTTCATGAAGCCAGCAACGACGCTCACGCACCCGGGCGATCCAGTCCGCATTCCGGCAATCAGCCCGGACCATATCGACTGGGAAATCGAATTCGGCATCATCATCGGGAAGCAGTGCAAGGGGGTCTCAGAGGCGGACGCTCTCGATTACGTTGCGGGTTACACGGTCGTTAACGACATCTCCGATCGGAAGTATCGTCCCAATCCGGGTCGTGTGGAACGGCCGAAGGATCAATTCTTCGACTGGTTGCACGGCAAGTGGCACGACACCTTCTGCCCGATGGGACCGTGCGTGCTTCCGGCGGATGAACTAGCCGATCCACAAACGCTGCCGATGAAGCTCACCGTCAACGGCAACGTCGAGCAGGATGCCTCAACGGCCGAGATGGACTTTCCGGTTGCTGCGGTCGTTTCGTTCATCTCAAGTTGGGTGACGCTGAATCCGGGTGACATCATCTCGACCGGGACTCCCGATGGGGTCGGGGTGGCGAAAGGCAAATTCCTCAAATCGGGTGACGTCATGGAGGCTTCGATCGGCAGCATCGGTGTGTTGCGCAATCCGGTCGAGTAACGAAATCTGTGAGTCGATGGAACCGACTGTCCCTCATCGCAGCTGTCCTTCTGCTCCCGTGGATGGCCTGGGCAGCGTTGCGGATCGACATGAACTCGGGCCGCGTGACCGACTGGCTTCCGCAGGGGCGACCGGAGCGTGCCGAGTATGATCGCTTCGTGCGGCAGTTCGGCGTCGACGACTATGTGATCGTGAGTTGGCCCGGCTGCACGCTCGACGATCCGTCGGTCGAACAGGTCGCATCGGAGCTCCGTGGGAAGTCGGAAGAGACCTCACTCATCCGTGACGTAACGACAGGTTCGCAACTCGTCGACGAGCTGACGTCACCGCCGCTGCGATTGTCACAGGAGGATGTCTTCAGACGCCTGCATGGAATCTTCGTCGGCCCCGATCAGAAGACGACGTGTCTGGTCGTCCGGACACACAATGTCGGGCGAGATCCAAGTGAGGCGCTCGGTCTGATCTGCGACACCATCGAAGACCAGACCGGCAAGTCGCGGGACGACTTGCGTCTCGGCGGTAGCACGTTTGATGCCGTCGCGCTCAACGAAGCCAGCACACGCGCCATGCAGCGATACTCGGTTCCTGCAGGACTTGTGTCGTTGATCATCGCAGCCCTGTTCCTGCGAAGCGTGCGGATGACGATCGCAATCTTTTCAGTCTCTGCGTTTTGCCAGTTGATGTCCGTGGGCGTACTCGACCTCACCTTGGGGCGCATGAATGTGTTGCTCATCGTGATGCCGACGTTGATTTATGTGCTGACGATGTCCGGGGCCGTGCATCTTGTGAATTACTGTCTCGACAGTGCGCGAACCAAAGGACTGATCGCCGGGGTCCATCAGGGGATGCGTATCGGTCGCCAGCCGTGTGTGCTCGCCGGCGTGACGACGGCAATCGGACTGCTCTCGTTGTGCGTCAGTCAGGTGCAGCCGGTCCGGGAGTTCGGTCTGTATTCCGCATGCTGTCTGCTGCTCGGCCTGATTGTCCTGTTCGCGATGTTGCCCGGTGTCCTGCTCTGGGGAGTTCGCGAGCCGGGTGCGAGTGTGACGGCGACGACACCCCGCTTCACGCAACAGGTCAAGTCGCGACTGATGACGATCGGCAACGCCGTCATGTCCCGCCCGACGTTATGGGCATTCATGTTGATGCTCATCCTGCTGAGCGGGTCGCTCGGGCTGATGCGTCTCCGCACGGTTGTCGACTTCGACCAGATGTTTCCGACCAGAAGCGAACTCGTGCGGAACTACACATGGCTGGAACAGAATCTCGGGCCGATGGTCCCGATCGAAGTGCTGATCGACATCCCGGTCGACAGCCGACGCACGCCTCGGGAACGCGTTGAAATGGTCGGACGGATCGAAGAGTCCCTTGCCAGCATGCCGGACGTCGGAGGCACGCTGTCTGCGTCCACGTTCTTGCCCGAGGGAAGTGCCGGGAGCCCGCTGCGAACGATTGTACGCCGTCGGTTTACGGACACTCAGTTGGCCAAACGACTCGACCAATTCGAAGAGCAGGGACTCCTCTTCGTGGAAGACGGAACGCAGCGCTGGCGGGTGACCTATCGGCTCCCGGCACGAGGCGAATGGAATTATCTTGACCTCTCGCGACAAGCGGCCTCGTCCGTCGAGGCGATCATCGCCGAGGACGAACGCTGGCGGAATGAAGGAGTGACGATCTCTGCGACAGGCATGATGCCGGTCAACGATGCGACGAATCAGCAGTTGTTCGAGGACCTGGCGAGAAGTTACCTGATGGCATTCGCGCTCATCTGTCCGCTGATGATGCTCATCCTGCGAAGTGTGCCTGCCGGGCTGGTGGCGATGATTCCCAACGTGACTCCGACGATGCTCGTGTTCGGCGGGTTGGGTTGGCTCGACATCTCAGTCGACATCGGCACCGTCCTGTGCGCGAGTGTCGCGCTCGGCATCGCTGTCGATGACACGGTACACTTCCTCACGTGGTTCCGAGGCGGACTGGCCGACGGACTCTCTCGACCGGCAGCCGTTCGCTTCGCGTACGACCATTGCGCACTGGCCATGTTGCAGACGACCATGATCTGCGGCTGCGGCATGCTGGTCTTCGGCTTCAGCGACTTCGTGCCGGCGAGTCGCTTCGCGATCCTGCTCGCGGTGCTGCTGGGAACCGCCCTCCTAGGCGACCTGTTGCTTCTGCCGGCACTGCTCTGTTCGCCACTTGGACGCGTGTTTGAGACTGGAAGACTGAGCAAATAGATCGCATTGGAAATCATCTCACGCGGCGATGCAGATCACCCGCACAGGCGTGAGATCTCACGGAGGTCATCAAGGACTTCATCCAGATCGGAGACGATCATGCCTGGGACGCGACCGTCGCGGTCGCATTCGCCGAGGAGGAGCAGGTCTGGGTAGTCCTCGGACTCAGCGAGGCGTCGACGGGCACGATAGCCGATGCTGCCGTCGTGGATGCGGTGGGCCTCCATGTGATGCTCGATGAGCCACGCGGTACGGTCGGTGATATAGCCATCGAGTGCTTCGAGTCCCGCCTCAACATGGTCGTCCGGGTCGATGGCCTTGCCCACATCGTGCAACAGAGCTGCGAGCAGGAACTCTTCATCATACGGCTGCATATCACGCGCCAGTTCGAAGACCTGCAAACTGTGATAGAGCGCATCCCCCTCAGGGTGATACTTGCGGGACTGCTCGACGTCCTCAAGTGGCAGCAACAACGAGCGATAAACCTGAAACCGATCAACCGCGTCCGCCGATCGAGAGAGTGCCTCCTCCAGTGCAATTTCCGGATGCTCCTGAGCGATGAACATTTCGAGTTCATGGATCGACGCTCGTTCGATGGTCTTACCGGTGATGGAACTCTTGAACGGATAGGAAGCAAGGTCAGCGGCGTAGCACGTGATCTCGACGGGGAACCGATCGCGGACATGGATATGCGTGAAGACTCGCTCCTCGCCGTACTTGCGGACTCGTTTTCGCTCAACATCGCAGTCGTGGCCTTCGTCCTGCAACGTCATGACGACTGCATCGACACTCGACGTGAACACGTGAATGTCGATATCGCTGCCGTGTCGGACATGACCGGTCAGCGTGCTGCCGATGAGGTACGGCCTGAATCGCTCCAACAGACGCATAATGCGGAGTGCGTCCAGCCGCATATTCAGCAGGTTCTCCAGCCGGGAGTCACCTTCGTGCAGGGCGGCGAAGCGCTGGATCTCCTGCCGGATCTCCGCATTGGAGGGGAGATCACTCGGCTTGACCCACCCGCGGCAGAGTTTGCGGGCCGCTTTCATTTTGGCCCGGTAGTACTCGGACTCCTGCCGGGAGTACATCAGACGGGCCGACTCGAAGACGATCTCCCGTCGCAGCTTGTCACTGGCCATTGATGAATGTGCCGTCACGAAGCCCATCAAAGCGGCACCGGGCTGAGAGCATCGTAGATTGAGATGAGGCAAGCGACAAGTTCAGAATGGTCGGCCCTTCGAGTCCCTTTCCCTCAAGGGGAGAGTGATGTCAAACCGTTGCTTGCACAGCGCCATAGGTGTACTGGGCCGATTCGATGATGGCACAACTGTCGCATGATTCGATGAGGCGTGCGACCTCGGCATCAGACCCGACCGGCGTCATAAACAGGTCTTCCACGAGGTCGTCCTCCAACCGACTCATGAGATAGACGTTCGCACGATCGACTGCCTGAGCGACCTGGGTGGCGGTGACCAGATCGTCCGGGGCTGCCTTTCGCAATGGTTTCAGAGCATCGCGCGGGGTGCGGCTGTCACGAAGCATTTCGAGACCGGCGGTCAGGTCGTCAGCCAGGTCGCTCAGCACGAGAATGCGGCCTTCCCGTTTGACGAGTCTGCGAGCCGACGCCAATGCACTGGCGACACTGGACCAACCCTGATTCCCGGCCTCCGCATCGACGGCGACGATCACCAGATCGAGATGATCGTCGACGTCGACGTGCCAGTTGTGACTGAGTTGCTCCTGTCCCCGCTTGAAGAGGGATTCCATCGCACCCGCCATCACTGCGGAAACACGATCTCTTCCCGCAGGAATCACCTGCAGCGTGAACTGCACGCCGAGCAGCCAGCCGACTTCGTCAATGGTCTGTCTCAGGCTCCGCACGTCGCTTGGTCCCAGTTCGATATGTCCCTGACCTTGCGACTTTCGGATGGCGTCGATGGTCGACAAGCCGGGAAAGAGAACACTGCTGGTTCCACGAAACCCAAGGACCGGATCGTACGTCATCGCCCCGACAGGAAGCACGAAATCGGCTTCGACCAGTTGCCTCGCGAGATACACCCGCTCGCCGTTCGTGGTCGTGGCCAGATAGGCGCGGTGTTTCTCATCCGCAGGATCATGGAATGCCAATGTGATCCGGTCTCGTATCTCCTCGGGGAGTTCGCATCGCGGATCGGTCGCTCGGTGGAGCTGACCTGACGAAGGCCGGAGGATCGTCACGTTCTGGGGAGCGACTCCCCTTGCCTGCATGACATCCCAGACTCCCTTTACGAGCGTCGCTGCGCAAGGGGTGTCGTTATCGAGCGCAATGACGATCTGATCGTCCGGAAGGATGGCTCGTGAGAGGGCGGGAAAGTCGATGGGCGAAGTGAGTTGATCTCTGACGGAAGTCTCCAGACTGTCGACCGCAGCCGGAGCATGATGACGAACGCGGACACGCTCCTCGTCGATTTGCAGTTGCTGGGAACGATTCAGCCCGTACGGGACACAGATGTCAAGCATTGATCGATTCAGGGCGAGTGGCCGCACGGCTGATGAAAGCCCCCTCTGTGAGGAGGGTCGCTACTCTCGTCCGGTGCAGGCAAAATGGGATGGCCATCAAGACGGCGAACTGACGTTTGAGATGCAATCCGATTTCCCATCCCAAGGCAGCCGAACTATATTGATTCTTAAGAATCCGGGTCAACCGGCTTGGACAGTGTTCCCTGTTCCCTCGACCGTATGCGTCACATGAATGACGATGATCAACTGATGATCCGGCTTCAGGAGGGGGATACCACTGCCTTCGACGAGTTGGTCGAGCGATATCAGGGGCAGTTGATCGGTTTCTTCGTGCGCAACACGCGCGATCGCTACCTTGCGGAAGACCTGACTCAGGAGACATTGCTCAAGGTCTTTGACCAGTCGTGGAACTATCTCCCGACCGGGCGGTTTCGCGGGTGGATGTACCGCATCGCACGCAACCTGATGATCGACGACCATCGCCGTCGTTCCCACGATGCCCTCATCCGGGCTGTCAAGGGGCGGAAGTCCGACGAGGATGACGGGCTGGCACGATTGGCGGGTGAAATTCTGTCTCCCACGGAATGTGCCAGTGCAAACGAACTCTCGGAGCTTGTCGATGATGCGCTGGCGGACCTCCCGGACGAGCAGCGGTTGACCTTCACACTGTTTCACTATGCCGGTGTGCCGTTGGCAGACGTTGCTGAGGTGATGAAAACCAAGTTACCTACCTGCAAAAGCCGCCTGCGTCTCGCTCGTGAGAAGCTGGGCGAATACCTCAAGTCCAAAGGCATTCAACCAGTCACGACCGACCATCCGTCGGACTGACGACGAATTCAACCATTGTGAGATAATTGAGAATCTGGCTGATCCTTCCGCAACTTCCACCGTTCATTCCTGATGACCACGAGGCGGGCATGTGGCATTTGACAACTGCATCATCCCCTCGGAGAGGTGATTTATGAGCTATTTCAGTCGTCTGACAGATATTGTGACATGCAACCTGAGCAGCATCCTCGCGGAGGCAGAAGACCCGTCCGCTGCTTTGGAAGAGATTATCAAGGAAATGCAGGTCGGGGTCGAATCGGCTCAGCGTAGCGTCAAAACGGCAGCTGCCAACGAAGTGCGCATCGCTGAGGAACTTGAAGACCTCTCGAATCAGTCAAAGTACTGGCAGGATATGGCACGTCAGCACGTGCAGGAACAACGCGAGGACAAAGCTCGACTCGCATTGATGCGACGCAGCGAAGTCAATGACCTGATCGCCGGCATCAAGCAACAGCACGCGTCTGCCCAATCAACATTGAGTCACCTGACGACGACGCTCCACGCCCTCGAAGCCCGACTGGCCGATGCCACACGCCGCCGTACGTCAGTCAGCCGAGGGAACGACGCAGAAGAGTCCGTCACGGGGTCGACCGGCAGTCTGCATGCCGGCGCCTTCGACGCATCAGATGACGAGCGAGATCAGCAGATTGAAGATGAACTGGCCGCATTGAAGCGTGAGCTGGGTTCCTGACGTATAGCACATCTGGTTGGCAACCGCAGATGCATTGCCTCGTTGGATGACGTCAACGCAAAAAGCCCTCACCGGGTTT
>JAGQPX010000137.1 GCA_020426505.1 Planctomycetaceae bacterium
ACGTCATCATGGTCGGTGAAATCCGCGACTCTGAGACAGCTCACATTGCTGCTCGTGCCGCCCTCACCGGAATTCAGGTGCTCAGCACCCTGCACGCGCACGACACTGGTTCGACGGTCGACGTGTTCCGCGAATTCGGCGTGCCGTCAATGTTCATCGCCGACAGTATCAGTTGCATCATCGCCCAGCGACTCCTGCGCATGGTCTGCTCGAAACATCGGGAGACCTACAAGCCGGATGCGGCGACGTTGAAGATTCTCGGTTTGAATCCGGAAGAATGCTCCGGCATGGAACTCGTTCAGGGTGTGCCACACCCGGAGAACTTCGGCACCGGATACGCCGGACGAACGGGGATCTTCGAGGTCCTGACCATCGACGATGAGATCCGACAGGCGATTCTCGACGGGCACTCCAGTAAGGAGCTGACTAACCTCGCCGTCGGACATGGGTTACAATCGCTGGAGCACTCCGCCGTCAAGAAGGTGCTCGCCGGAGTGACCACCGTCGAAGAGATGCACCGCGTGTTGCTGTAACCTCGCACGCCCCTCGACCGAGGACACATCACGCTCTCCGACGAACGACCATATCGGGCCGGACAAGGAGTGAATGATGTGTTGCTCGTCGCGATGGCTCCGCGTGATGATTCGCATCCTGATGCTGCTGTCGGCCGGCCTGTACGCCGCCTCAGCTCACGCGCAGCTCAATGGTGGAAATCAGGGAGCGAACCAGGGAGCGAACCAGGGAGGAAACCTTGGAGGCAATCAGGCGGGAGGTGCCAATCAGGCCGGGGGTATTTTGATCGATGCCGCCGGCGTCGTTCGCTCCGCTGGACCGTCAACTGACTCCGCGAAACTTCTGAAACAGCAACAGTCAGCATTCGTCGACCAGCATCTGTCGGGAGAACTCTCGGCGACCTCGGAGAGACGATACGTCTCACTCGTGCGGTTGGAGCAGGCGTGCATTGATGCAATCGACCGTGGTGAACCGCCGGGCGAAGACATGCGTAATCTCGCCGGCCTATTGCAAATCCAGTATGTGTTCGTCGATCCGGATGGACACGATCTCGTCCTTGCCGGACCAGCGGAAGGGTTTGCTCCTGATGCGTCCGGCCGCATGACCGGGTTGAACTCCGGTCGTCCCCCGCTGCGAATCGACGATCTGATGGTCGCCCTTCAGGCGGTCGCCTCCGGCGCGTCAGCAATGGGGTGTTCCATCGACCCGGAGCCCGAACGTCTCGCCCGGATGCAGCAGTTCATCCGGCAGAACAGCTCTGCCACGTCCTCCGAGGTCGTCGCCCAGCGGTATCGCCAGATGGGACAGATCCTCGGCATGCAGAACGTCACGGTGTTCGGCGTGCCGGCTGATTCCCACTTCGCGGTGACCTTGGTCGAAGCCGACTTTCGAATGAAGCGGATCTCGCTGGGAGTGGAGCCGTCGGGCGTGCGTGGGCTGCCGAGTCACCTGTCGCTGCTCAAGCCGAATGGCAACAGTATTCAGCGGTGGTGGTTCACGCCGTTCTACGAGAGCCTCAGCATGACGGACGATCGGACGGCGTTCCATCTGTCAGGCCAGAGAGTTCAGCTGTTGGCGCAGGACGAGATCTCCAACGCCACCGGACAGAGATCAAACGCTGCCTTCACGCGAGCCAGCACACAGGCATTCGCCCGAATGTTCACCGACAAGTTCCCCGCATTGGCTGGTCAATCGCCGGTGTTTGCTGAGCTGCAGAATCTGTTCGACCTGGCTATCATCGCGGCCCTGTTGAAACAGGAGCGATTGCCGCGACTGGTCGGCTGGGACATGTCACTGTTTCTGAACCCGGATTCCGACTTGATCCCTCGCTACGCGGTACCCCGAGAGGTCGAGTCCGCATCGACCTTCCGGCAAGCAAACCGCGGACTGCTGCTCGGCCTCATCGGGGGCGTGACCATCGAGCCAAGTCAGGTGCTCCGGGACATCAAGAGCGACAGCGAACCAGGACTCCGCCTCGACGGTCAGCAACGTGCGGTCACCGACAGCCGCCCCGCTGAAGCCGACCGGTGGTGGTGGGACTGAAAAGCTTCGAAGTGGGTACAAAGTCATTCAACATTTGAAAGGCACCTTATGAGACTGTTCTGTTCGACTGCTGCTGTACTCGCCGTGCTGGTCGGCACCAGTGCTCCGCTCGCCTGTCAGGCTGACGATGGTTGGCGGGCCGGGGTTGCGACGACCGTGATCACACCCGAGCATCCGATGTGGATGTCCGGTTATGCGTCGCGCGATCATGCGGCTGAGGGAACCCTGCACGATCTCCGGGCCAAAGCGCTCGTGCTTGAGGACCCAACCGGCCACCAGGGTGTCCTCGTCACGCTCGACCTGATCGGCATCGACCGGCCGACGTCGCTCGATATTTGTCAGCAGCTGCACGACAGGTTTGGATTCGAACGGGATCAAATCGTGCTCGCCACTTCGCACACGCATACCGGCCCTGCGATCGGAGAGAACCTGTCGTCCATGTTCTTTTTCGAAGATGACGAGCGGGCCAAGGTGCAGGACTACACGAATCACCTCAAGGGGCTCGTTGTTGATGTTGTGGGACTGGCCCTCAAGAACAGGAAGCCTGCCGTCATTCATCAGGGGATGGGCACGGCTGGGTTCGCTGTCAATAGACGGAATAATCGAGAGGCGGACGTCCCGCAACTGCGTGAGGCGGGCGAGCTCAAGGGACCGGTCGACCATGAACTCCCCGTGCTCACGGTGCGGGATGCTGACGGTCATCTCGATGCGATCGTGTTCGGTTACGCCTGCCATGCGACGGTCCTCAGCTTTTACCAGTGGTCAGGAGACTGGCCCGGATTTGCTCAGTTGGAAATCGAGAGCCGACATCCCGGCACAGTCGCCATGTTCTGGGCCGGATGCGGTGCTGATCAGAATCCCCTCCCCAGACGCACCATCGATCGAGCGGAGGACTACGGTCGCCAGATTGCCGAAGGGATTGACGCAGTCCTCTCAGGGGAGATGACCGAGGTGCAGGGACCACTCAAGACGTCCTACACGGAGATCGACCTTGCCTTCGACAGACTCCCGACTCAGGAACAACTTCAAAGTGACACAGAGTCGGACAACCGATATGTCGCCAGTCGTGCACGCCAGCTTCTCGACCAATGGAAGCAGGACGGCGGTCTCTCGCAGACGTATCCCTACCCGGTGCAGGTGTGGGGACTCGGCGATGATGTGACGTTCGTCACGCTGGGCGGCGAAGTCGTCGTCGACTTTTCGATCAGGATCAAACAGGAGTTGGAAGCCGAACGGACATGGGTTGCTGGCTACGCAAATGACGTGATGGCTTACATCCCCTCAGAACGCGTGCTGACCGAAGGGGGCTACGAAGGCGGCGGAGCGATGGTGTATTACGGACTGCCGACCGCGTGGTCACCCGATGTCGAAGAGCACATCATTCGCACCGTGCACGAGCTTGTCGATGCGCTGTCGACCCACAGCCAATCATCAAGCAACTCACGACAATGAGTTTCGCCGGGTTGAAGGGCTGATTCACTGTCTGTCGGCCACCGATGGGATTATAGTGTGAGTCCCGATCAACTCTGACGAGCATCCTCCTGGAGCAATGACCATGATACTTCGTTCGCTTTGCGTCACGTTTGCGATCATCCTGATTTCCGCGACGACTGTTCTTTCGGCAGGTGAGACCCAGCCGGTGCGGATGGGGTGTGGCGCGATGACCTTCGACACCGTACCAGGCTGGGGACTCGACTTGGACGGCAAGTCCGTCATCGGTCCGACGCACGGCGGAGTTGTCATCGACAAGGCGGGCAACATTTACACGAGTGCCCAGATTGGAGTGTTTGTCTTCTCTCCCGATGGCGATGTCGTCCGTCGATTCATCGGCGACGAGTATACCAACATCCACGACATGGAGATTCGCGAGGAGGAAGAGGGCGAGTTCATCTACGGTGCGAGAAACGTCGATGCAGAGGGCATCAAATTCCACGCAGAGACCGGCGACATCGTGCTCAAGCTTCCATTCCCCGAGGAGTCTGGACTCGACCTCAAGAAGTTCAGCCCGACCGCCATCACCGTGGCTCCCAACGGAGACATCATTCTGTCGGACGGTTATGCCAGCAATCACATCTTCAAATTCGACAAGACGGGTAAGTATCTGACGCACTTCGGAACCAAGGGGAACGGTCTGAAGGAGTTCAACACGGCACACGGCATGACACTCGACACCCGGTACGATCCGCCCCGGTTACTCATCTGCGACCGGAATCATGAGCCGAAGGGCCGCCTGCTACACTACGACCTCGACGGCAATTACATTGAAGAGGTCGTGACCGGACTCGGCATGCCAACCTCAGTCGCCGTTCAGGGCGAGTATGTCTCGGTGCCCGATCTGCACGGACGGCTGGTCATCCTCGACGGGACTAACACGATCATCGCGGTTCTCGGTCACAACCCGGACCGCGAGAAGGGGCGAAGCTTCAAGGTGCCGCAGGAGGATTGGATTGAAGGCATCTTCAGCGGCACCCACGGTTCCTACTGGGACAAGGATGGCAACCTCTACGTGCAGGACTGGAACGTCTCCGGCCGCCTGATGAAGCTGGTGCGAATTCCGTCAACCGGATCGGCGACGGGAGATTGAAGTTCGCCACTGGGGTGCCATCATCGTTCACACCAGCAGGTCGTGGATGACGTGGCCGTGGACGTCGGTCAGGCGGAAGTCGCGACCTTGGTAGCGGTACGTCAGCCGTTTATGGTCGATCCCCAGCAGGTGCAGAATCGTCGCATTGAGGTCGTGGATGTGCATCGTGCCGGGGGTCCAGTCCTTCTTGTTCGGTTGAGGCCGCAGCGGCTCGCCGTGTTCGTCGGCGATGTTGTATCCGTAATCGTCGGTTTGACCGTAGGTGATGCCCGGCTTCACGCCGCCGCCGGCCATCCACACGGTGAAGCAGCGGGGATGATGATCACGACCGTAGTTCTCGGGAGTGAGCGTCCCCTGACAATAGGCCGTCCGACCAAACTCGCCCCCCCAGACCACGAGCGTCTCGTCGAGCAGTCCGCGGCGTCTGAGGTCCTTGATGAGAGCCGCACAGCCCTGATCGATGTCCTTGCATTGTGACTCATGCTCTTTGGGCAGATTGCCGTGGGCGTCCCAGCCACGATGGAAGATCTGAATGTTACGGACGCCTCGTTCGGCCAGACGACGTGCATTGAGGCAACACGCTGCAAACGTGCCGGGCTGGCGTGCGTCTTCGCCATACAACTCAAATGTCTCGTCGCTTTCCTGTGAGAGGTCCATCAGTTCCGGCACAGACGCCTGCATGCGATAGGCCATTTCGTGCTGTTTGATGCGTGCCAGAATCTCCGGATCGCCGAACCGTTCATGTTGCTCGGCATTAAGTGCGGCGAGTGCATCGAGCTGAGACCGTCGTGCCTCACGGGAGACTCCCGGCGGATTGCTGAGATACAGCACCGGGTCCTCAAGACTCCGCAGGAGAATGCCCTGGTAATCGGACGGCAGGAAGCCCGTGCCCCACAACCGGCTGAAGAGACTCTGTTCGGCAAAGTTGGTCTTCGCGTGCATGACGACGTAGTTGGGCAAATTCTCGTTCATGCTACCGAGACCGTAGCTCAGCCATGCTCCCAAACTCGGTCGCCCGGGAATCTGACTGCCGGTCTGGATGTACGTAATGGCCGGATCGTGATTGATCGCCTCCGTGAACGTGCTGTGAACCACACACAAGTCTTTCGCGACGGTCGCTGTGTGGGGAAGCAGTTCGCTGACCCAGACGCCTTGATCGTTGTTCTCGTGTTTAGTGAAACTGTACTTCGACGGACAGACCGGAAGCGTTTTCTGTCCGGCCGTCATCCCTGTGATGCGTTGTCCGTCGCGAATGTGTTCGGGCAGGTCCTTGCCGGACATGTCGCGCATCTTCGGCTTGTAGTCCCATAAGTCGTGATGACTGGGGCCGCCGCTCATGAAGAGATAGATGACTCGTTTGGCCTTCGCCGGGTGATGCAGGCCGTCTGTCGTGATCCCGCCAACTCCAGACGCGGCATCACTGGGTGCTCCCAAGGCAGCGTTGCCTCCGAGCAGGCTCGCCATCGCCGCGGTCCCCAGCCCTAACGCGGACCGACCGAACAACTGACGACGGGTCATCAACAGGTCATACTCTCGAATCGGATCATTCATGGCACAATGAATTGACTTGAACAATTTGACAAAACATCAAACTCAAGCCCACGGGCAACGCCCGGTGGGTCAAATCACTCTCTCCCGTCAATACAACAGAATCACCGCATCACTCGCGAGAACGGCGGTCGTCAGTTGCGTCCACGCCGCATACTCCTCAGGTGACAGTGACTCATCACGCGGCAGCTCGCCCATCGACAACAGAGCTTTCGCGTCTTCCTCGGCCGAGGCATATCGGTCTCGCTGAGCTTGCAGAAGTTGCAAACAGACGCTTCGCTCATGATCGGACGGCTTTCGTGATGTCAACAGCAGATACAGTTGATCGAGTCGCTCGCTGTCGTTTTCTGCTGCCTGAAGCACTCGCGCAGCGAGTGACCGGGCCATCTCCACCCGTTGATTCTCGTTGAGTAACCCGAGCGATTGAAGCGGTGTATTCGTGCGGGACCTGCGCACACAACTCGACTCCCTGCTGGGGGCGTCAAACAACGTCATCATGGGGTGCGGACTCGTCCGCTTCCAGTAGACGTACAGACTGCGGCGATACTGTCGATCACCTTCATCTTGGACATACTGTTTGGTGTTGCTCGCCGGATGCATGAGCGCCGACCACAGCCCCCGGGGTTGATACGGTTTGACCCCCTCCCCTCCCATGTGAGGATCGAGCAGTCCGCTCGACCACAAGCCGATGTCTCGAATCACCTCCGCATCAAGGCGATGTCCCGGTCCCCGCGCGAACAACCGGTTGTCCGGGTCGTTCACACCGTCCCTCCATGCTGAGGATTGTCGAAACGTCCGCGACAGGACCATCTCACGCAGCATGTGCTTGAGGTCCCAACCACTGTCCTGCAGCTCGACCGCCAGCCAGTCGAGCAACTGCGGATGCGTTGGTTGTTCTCCCTGCAGGCCGAACTCTTCCGGAGTGCGGACGAGTCCATGTCCGAACGTTCGTTGCCAGATGCGGTTGACCAAGACGCGCGACACCAGCGGGTTGCTGCGAGACGTCAGCCATTGTGCGAGGCCCAACCGATTGCGAGGCGTCTCCGCTGAAAGGCCCCCCAGCACCGCGAGGACATCCGGCTCCAGCGTCTCACCGACCGGGAGATCGTATTCACCCCGTTCCAGCATACGCGTCTCACGCGGCTCGGGAAGCTCAGCGGCAACGAGCGTCGTTGTGAAGCCGGACTCGAATTCCGCGAGACGATCCGACAATTCGGCAGAGAGTCCCTGTAATTCATGACCGGCAAACGGCCCGCTTTCGTCAGCGATCATCCTCAGCCGCTCGTCATGACTTGCCTTCGACCAAGACTCACGCGTCTCCGCATCGAGGTCCGTCTTCTGCTCCAACAAGTCCCCCGCTTTATTCAAAAGGTCATCTCGTGCCGCTGCGACTTCACTCCAGGCGACCCATTCGTCAACATGGTTAGGGACCGTGAGGACGGGAGCATAGTCGTACTTGTTGCCGTCGAGTGAACTCTCCGCGGTGCTGTTGAAGAACGCCATCAACCGGTAATACTCGACCTGTGGGACCGGGTCGTACTTGTGAGTATGACACCGGGCACACGTCAATGACATGCCGAGGAAGACCGTGCCGAAGTTCTCGACCCGGTCAAAGTTGTTCTTCGCCTGAAACTCCGCAGGGATCGCGCCTCCTTCTGCGGTTGAGGGGTTCATCCGCACGAAACCGGTCGCGACCAGTTGCTCGACAGTCGGATCCGGGAGCAAGTCCCCGGCGAGTTGCCAGGTGATGAACTGATCCAAAGGGAGGTTCTGATTGAACGCGTGTACCACCCAGTCACGATACGGATAGATTCCCCTGCGGTTGTCGAGATGCAGCCCGTGCGTGTCGCCGTAACGGACTGCATCGAGCCAGTACCTCGCCTGATGCTCACCGAAGCGGGGACTGGCCAGCAACTGATCGACGAACCGTTCATAAGCGTCGTCGCAATCGTCCGCCACGAATGCTTCCAACTGATCCAGCTCGGGAGGCAGTCCGGTCAGCACCAGCGCAGCCCGGCGTGCGAGTGTGCGGCGATCGGCCTCCTTAGCAAAGTCAACATTGGCCCTCCTTAACTGTTGTCCCACAAAAGCGTCGATCACCTTGCGCGGATGGACGTCCTTAAGATTCTCGTGCGTCTGCTTGACCGGTACCACAAAGGCCCAGTGCATCGCATACTCGCCCCCCTGCATGACCCAACGTGTCAGCACATCACGCTCGGCGTCCGTGAGTTGCTTCTCTGCATCGACCGGCGGCATCGGATCATTAGCAGAATGGACGCGAACCAGGAGTTCGCTTTTCTCCGGTGCTGATGGATCGATCGCACGGTGTCCGTCCTGTTCGGCTGTCGCGGCGTCGAACGTGTCCAGCCGCAGCGTGTCACTCGCCTCACCGTCGGGACCGTGACAGACAAAGCACTTGTTCGACAGGATTGGCAGGACCTCGCGTGCGAAGTCGACTGCGGTTGACTCAACGCCAGGGTTGCTCACGTCTCCGGTCGTCTCTTCACCCAGCGACGCGGTGCAACTGAGAAGAAGGATGAACAGAATTGCCGTGGGACTAAACTCACAGAACGTTCGTGTCGGATGCATGACGTGCAGGTGTGTCGATGGATGGAGTGCGGGCCTCGTTTGAACCAAAGGCGCCAGTCTATCACACTCGGACTACGGAGTCGTCTGCATCAGTTCCAACAGTTGCTCCGCCCGAAAGACAACCTCTGCATCATCGCTTTTGATCGCCTCTTCCAGCTTCGGTTTTGCGGCCAGTCCCAACTCGGCGAGCTCCTCCTGAGCGGCGACACGCTGCGGCCATGCGTCATCTCCGAGCTGCTTGACGAGTGCCTCGATCCGCGACTGCAGGTCCGGGTCCGCATCCTGCACGATCACGATCGCCACTCGATACAACCGGTCCGGATAGGGAGTCACCTCCATCGGTAGGAGTTTCTCCAACTGCGATTCGTCCATACGATACACCAGCATCGTCGCGTCGGTCCGGAGTGCCTGCGACTTGAGAATGGTGGTGATGTGATTCGACTCCACGTCTCCCATCCCCTGATCGTGCAGTCGCTGAGTCCAGCTTTGCAGTGCCTCATCAACAGTGACCACCCCGACCGGGTCTGCGACCGCAGCGACCGAATCCTCGTCCTCCTTCTTCGGCGTTGAAGGCAACTCGCCCGACTTCACCTTGGCGATGAACCCGGCGAGGCCGCCTTTTCCCGTTGTCGCCGATTCCGATGGTTCGGAGGCCTCTGCTTCCTCTGCGGTTGATTCGGCTACTTCGGTCGACTTCGCCTCAGTTCCGTCCGCCGAGTTGTCATCGTCGGTTCCGTCCTCCTTGGAATCCGAACCTTCATCACCCGCGTCATCGAACACCGCCTCTGCTGACTCTTCTCCCGCTTCAGAGTCACCTTCCTTGTCCGACTTTTTGACCTTCTTGACCGCGCCGACTGACGCGACTGACCAGACACTCCACTGTCCGTCTCCCGTCGGTCGATAGACGTGCACGTCATGCACCGGGAAGTCGCCTTTGTTCTGCACGCGGAAACCCTCTCCGTCGCGCTCCAATGTGACGTGTGGACTGTATTTCAGCTCGGCATCGTAAATGAGGCCCCGGTCGCATCGCCCGCGACACATGGCAAACAGCCGTTCATCCTCACGCAGAGGCGAGAGCCAGTGGCCGTCGGCCATCCGAGCGGGGACCTCGGGTGCATCGATGCTCGTGTTCAAACTCGCCCACAGCAATCGCTTTGACCGCATCCTGGCAGGAGGCCAATGGGACAGGAACCGTCCATTATCAAACTCCAGCAGGACGTCAATGTCCTCCGCAGGAGATCCGGAGAAGGTAATGAGGCTCAGCGGCGTCGGCGTGTTGGCGTCGCTGCGCGAGGCGGACGGTCGGCGTGAGAGCGTGTAACCGGGAAGTGTCGACTTGAACAACCCGCGATCATTCAGATTGGTGCCATACGCTGAGAGCAGGTAGACGCCGGCATCACGAACTGTGAACGGGTCCGGAGTGGCAACCGGTTCGTCGTCCGCGTTGATCGGGCTCGTGCAGAGGATGGCGGTTGCAAGAATCACGAGAGACAACGACAGCCTCGTTAAGGCAGAACGCATTTGTGTGAGTGAGTGTGTCATGGCGTCTCCTCACCGCGGAGCAGATGGGCGTTCGCCCAGACAACATGGTCGCCAATGTGCAGATTCTTGCCAAAGTCGACCCTCAGCGTCAGTTTGCCTCTCCCCGACACATCAAGGTCAACGTCCTGCGCCTCCTGTTTGCCGGTCAGTTCGGAGATGTCCAACAGGACTTCGTCGTCCGCCATCACTTTGACCGAAACATTCCCCGCATCTCCGTCGATATTCTGTAGTCCCAGATTGCAACGGAAGCGGGCGTATTCGCCGGAAAGGTCGTACGAAACAACCGACCGCGACGGCAGACAGATTCCTCGGTCGTACGTCTTCTCGCCGATCTGCAAGGTGCCTCCCGTCAGTGACTTGTCAATCGCCATCGGCAGCACGCGGTCGAAGTAGGGCGTCTGAGTCACCTCGACCGGGTCGAGTGTTGACAATGATTGAAACCGACCTTGTGCGATCACGATTCGACGAATGTCCAATCGCTGCGGCGTGAGCGCGTCGCCCCACGGGAGCGCGATTGTGAGCTTTTCCCCATTGATGCCGGTCAGACGTCCTGGAAGACTTGCTCCGCTCAGAAACTCGAACCGATGCGGAGCGACGTCGGCTTCAACATCGCCCGATTCGGGCTTTCGCATCACGATGCCGACCACTCGCTCCAATGCGATGGTTCGCTCCTTTCCGGAGTATTCAAAACGGAGAGCTTCATCCGCGATGCCGAGGACGGTCCCGCTCACTCGCTGGACGCGACCGCTCTTCGATTTTGCATACACTGAGTCCAGATCGGTCGGCTCATCCGCACGCTCCGACTTGAGTTCGTCCATGTTGGCCGACGTCGCCCACAACTCCGTCAATTCCATCGCCGGAATCGTGATGTCACGAGATTGATTGTCGACGCGACAATCGATTAGGCACTTGTCGTCTGCCCACGACTTGAAGTTGCCGTCGAGGTTGCCGCCGTATCGCAGTTTGACACGCCACTTGTCTTCGCTCTCATCCTTTGATCTTGGCATGAGAACGGCTGGCGTGGGTCCAAAAAACAGTTGGCAGTTGCCCGTGCTGATGAGCTTTGCTCCATACTCGCCATCAGCGGGGATGGCGAAGAACCCTCGGAAGATGACCGCGAAGTTCTCATCCGGAAGGCGAAAGTCGAGGTCGAGCTTCTTGCGTCCCCCCTCCGAATTCTGCGGCAGGCCCTGCAACTCCGCGACTGACGTGACCGTTCGATCACCCAGTTTGCGGGCTTCGTGATCGAGACCTGTGATCAGATTCTCAGCCTTGTCCGGCAGGCGAAACCCTTCATCATCTTTCCCTTCGGAAGAGGTGAACTCCTCGCCATCGGGAACGCGAAACAGCACTTCCGGCGTGATTGGCTCGAATTCGCCTCCGGGTCCCGCGACTTCCATCACAAACTTTTTCGGCTCGCGATTCTGCCAGTAGACGAGCGTGAACGCGTGATGCCCTTGACGCAGTTTGATCTTCGCAGAAGCTTCGTGTTCCTTGTCATCGCCACCTTCTTCAGGGCGACGGTTGTCAATCACCAATTCAAACTCGGAGTCACCAGTCAGCAGCTCCGGGACACAGCGGATATGCCTGAGGTTTTCGAGCGGAATGGTCTGCGTCTCGACGACGTCGTCCTTTTGAACCTTGACCGTCAACTGTCCTGCGTCGACCGAGTCGACATGTCCCGTGATCGTCTCATCGTCGATCGTGGTCAGGACGTCCCCGCGAAGACCGACCGCAGGACACAGCAGCACTACTATCAGAACCGGCAGCGATCGATTGTATAGACGCATCGGAAACTCAATCAGGTTCTGGTCGATTGACAGGACGTTGTGCGGGCAAGTCCTTCCCGGACTACTTGTCGGAATCGGAAGTCGCTTCCGCGTCGGTGGCAGTTGACGACTCTCGGCCGCGAGCGACTCTGCGGAAATAGTCGGCGAGCACCGCATCGAAACCCGGCGGAAAACCGTCGGTTCGGGACTGCAGGATCTTCTCCCGTTCCTTGGGTGTCAGTTCGGCCCAGTCGCGACCGTCATCGTTCGGGGCATGCATCTCACCCCGGCCACCCGGTCCCGGTTTGAGCGTGGATTGTTCGGCCGGTCTGGGACCTCCACCGTTCCCTCCACCCATGCCAGACTTTTCCAGTTCCGCGATCATGAGATCGAGCCGGGAGAGGATGCGAGGCTGAGTGATCTCCGCCGGCGGTCGCGTGCGGCCATCCTTCAGATCAACCGACGCAGACTGCATGTCTCCCTCAAGATAAGAAAACGGGTCCGCGAGAAACTCCTCGTCGGAAACGCCGTCATCCTCCGGCTCCTCAGCGGCCTCAGGCTCCGCCGGCGAGGTGTCTCCTGCTGCTGGTTCTGAGGCCGCATCCGTTTCGCCGGGCGGAAGGTCGGTCGGGTCCGTGTCGAGCTCAGACGGAAGCACGGCTGGCGGGCTGTCGCCGGGTGCGTCGTCATCACTCCATATCATAGAACACATTGCCACGCACAGGGCCATCGCGAGCCCGAACGTGCTGAATTCGGATCGAGTCAGTCGTGTCATGCAGCACTCTCCTCGGTTGAGTGGAGCCTCGAATGTACTACGGCATGGGTTGGGCATATTCGAGTTGAATCTGCTCGGTGAGGTCGCGAATCTCGGATTGCCGGCCGGAAAGTGGTGCAGTCCGTCTCTGTTGTTCGTCAGAGTCGATCTTTTGTTCGGCGAGCAATCGATCTGCGGTCTTCGTCTGACCATGCAGAGACTTCTGCATCCAGCGGACCATTTTCAACTCGCCGAGCAGTTTGTTGAGGTTCCCTCGCAGCCCCATTGCAGCGGCCGCGTTCTGATTCCCCAACTGGGGTCGCGATGCCTGCTTAAGGGCGGCCAGCAAGTCCTTGAGGTCCGACTCGATCTGCTTCTCGTCAGCGATCACGGATTCGTCCGCGCGGGCGTCTCGCAGGCTCCCGGAGACGATCTCCATCAAGTCTGCGACCGACTCCAACGCGGGCGGAAAAGCGACGCTGAACTCCGTCAACACGCACAGGTCGATCGACTCCTCGGCGAGTGCGAGGATGCGGTCCTCCGCATCGGCGAGATGACGAACTGACAGGATGGCCTGTCGCTGCCGTTCAGCAACGCGGGGCGACAGACTTTCTGTCGCTTCCCGGGCCTGAATCTGCTGGGCGATCATCTCGACGAGGTTCTCCATCACCTGCTGCCTGACGAGTGCCTCCAGCTCTGCCTTGAGATCACGCTCGGCCTCCGCGAGTTGGACCGCTGCCTGTTTGAGTTTCTCCAGGGCTTCCGTTTGCTCCATCGAAGCATTGCCTGCGTTCATCTCGCCAAGTGCCCCGCCGGCCGCACTCATGTCCTGTGTCGCACCGCTGACGCTTCCCGCTGCGCTGGCGGCTAATTGACCGAGTTGGCGGAGCGCCTGCTCAAGGTCTTCACCCGAACGTTCGTTGCGTCGTTCGGCCGTTTCGAGTGTCGCAAACTCTTCCTTCGACGCTTTGTTCTCATCGATGCCGTCGGTCTGTTCATTCTGCTTCGTTTCTTTGCGAATGAGCTGCTCCAACTGCTGCTTCGCGGAGAGCAAGTTGCGAAGCTGTTCGAGCTTCAATTGCAGGCCGATGTCGGACGTCAGCAACAGTCGCTTGAGTTCTTCGAGTTTTTCGATGATCTCCTGCTGTTCGTCGGAGGCTCGATCGAGCTTGAGGTTCGCCAGCAAATCGGACGCTGTACTCATCTGATCGGCAATGAGCTGCTCCTTTGCTTTCCGGAGCCCGAGCAACAACCGGTCAGCATCCTCCGGCTGTGTTTCTCGGAGCAGCTCCGACAGTTTGAACATGCGGCCTTCCAACTCGCGCATGTGGGCTTCCGCCTGATCCTGCCCAAACTTGATCCGCTCGTTCTCCCCGACCTCTCCACGAGACCGAGCCGGGTTAAACACCTCGGCCTCTTTACTGTCCGCCGAGTCGGCCTCAGCCGCAAACGTCCACTGTGACGTGCATACAACCGCCACGGCCATCACGAGTGTGCAGGTTACAAATGCCTTGAGATTGCTTCCCATCGGTGCACATCGAACACGTTGGCGAAGTGATGTCATGGTCATTCTCCCGCAGACCGTGTGAGTTGGGATATCAGAATCTTGGAATTCTGAAATTGCTTGCCTCTTCCAAGCGGTTCTGGGCCAGATTCGCCTTCCACTCAAGGCCGAATGTCTTGACCGTTACCAGTTCGTCACTCATCGAAGATGTCCTCCACCTCTTCTGTTCGCAGCTCTTCGGTCTGCTTGCGGACGTTGGTCTCCAACTTGATGACGGCGTTCAACTGATTAACCACGTCGATAAAGCTGTCCCACTGGGCCATATTATCAAGGATGCGTTTCAAGGAGTCCACCAGAGATTGCTGTTGTTCGACAATTTGTTCGATGGGCTCCGGCACGTCTCCTGTCAGCGTAACGAGCGATTGTCGCTGGAGTTCCATCTCGGAATCGTGCAGGCGAGTGAGTGGCTGCAAGACGTTTGTCTCGATCAGTTCCCAGGACTCGGGACCACCCAGCTTGTTCAGACGCATCTCCAGGACGGATGCATCAAGCGCGCGGCTGATCTGACCGACCTCCCGTCGAATCAGTTGATGCGTACGCAGCATGGTCGATGCGTCGTCCGGGATTGTTGCCGTCCGCAATGTGTCTCGCAGGTCGATTGTGGCATCGTATTGCTTACGCAGCCGTGCCCGAAGCTGTTGTTGCCGAAGGCGAATCTCCTTGAACAACTCCTCCGGGCTGACGACCCGAAACACGGTCTTCCTCGACTGTGTCAACTGTTTTCCGGTGAAACAGTCGTCCTCGGCAAGCGCCTGCACAGTCACGACGGCTCCTGCCCCGATGTTCAGGTCTCCCACCTCCAAGGCATGAGATGTCTCAACGGTCGTTTCCGTCGTTGGTGCCTGCGGTCCGTACAGCGAGATCGCATTCTCCGTACTCGCTTCTGCCTCATCCGTCACTTCTCCGTTGGTCGGGTCTTCGTTCGACGCCGGTTCGTCCTCAGGTGATTCATCATCAAACACCGATTCATCGACGAGGAGGTTTCCCATTTCCGGTGTCTCAACGCTGATCGCGACGCTTCGCACGCCGAAGTCGTCACGGGCGACGATCTCCAAAGGCACCGAGGCGACGGGCGTGATTCGCTGTCGGACTCCGGAATGCCGGAGGCTCAGACGCGGCTGACGGTCCGGTTGCTCGCCGATGCTCAGCGGACGCGGATGCGACACGAGCCCAGCCTCCCGCGACGTCATCGTGATCCGCATCTTCACCGGTCCGTCGTGTGTCCACTCCGCGCGGAACGTGTTGTCATCCATTCTGACGAATTCATGCGGCCCCGGACCTTCGTTGTCCAGTTCGATACTTTCCACGGGCACGTTCGCAGTCAGAACGAGAGACGCCTGAGTCTGAGGCAGCAACCGGACCGAGCCTTCTTCGCCAGTGAAGCCGAAGACCTGCGGTTTCGAGATGCGCGGATGAGTCGCCGTTAATTGGAGGTCCGTAATGCGCGGCCGATCGAGCGGCACAATCTGAAACGGTTCGGCTTCTCCGTCGCCGCCCCAGATGCTCACGCTCACCTCCTGCTGCAAAGGGGGCAAGTCGTAACGGAAGTTTCCCGGCTCGAATCGTGTGAACGTCACTGTTTCGTCCCTGCCGGAGGTCGACCTCATGCGCATGTGGATGACTTCTGTCGGTTCCTCCTTGTCATGCACGAGCACTTCGAGACCGGCGGATTCGCCGCGCGGGACGATGAACCGACCGTCTTCGACCCCGACCACCTCAAGATGCGTATTGCGGGGCCACGGCCTGTCCGATCCTTCAAGCCAGCGCGCCGCCCACAGCCGAGCCGTGCCGGGAGCCACAAGTGTGAACAGCATCGGCAACAACAGTGTTCCGAGAGTGATGGCCAGACTGCCTGCCATGTGCTTTCGACTGAGGACGCTACGAAAGTCAACATCTTCCAATGTGACAAAGTTGTGTCGCACCGCCTGTTCGATCATGTCGGTCGAACTGCCGCGAGGCTGATTCTGATGCTCAGGCAGTTGGAGCACGCTCGCGACCTTGGGCGCGACGGCCTCCCGGGCAGCGGCGACGCGTGAACGATCCACAGCGGCCGCCACGTCCAGCGGATCGAGCGACAACATCATTGGCTGAATCGCATACCGCCACGCCACCCATCCGAGTAGCCCCAATCCGACGAGGGCGTAACCCGATCGTCCCACGCGGCTGAGTTCGAGCCACCAATCGAGCAGCAGGCTCAATGCCAGCAAGCCAAGCAGCGTCGACAGCACCCACGCACTTCCCTCCGCCACGAAGTGCGCCCGCATCGACCGTCGCACGGCGTGAAGTCGCCCGATCAATCGGTCACGCAATTCTGCGAGCGAGTCACGCGTATCGAGAGTTGAGGGACTCATCAGAGGGCTTCCTCTGTCGAGAGCGAGTTTGAAAACCAATTGACGGGGTGGACGGGTCTGACCAACGGGAAGGCCCAGTCTGGCGATCGCAGGGCCATCCGCTTCGCTCCTGACCCCGCCGCCCGAAAATCAAGCTGTGACACTCCACTAGAACAGGTTGATCATTTTTGAGAGCGACGTCTACTCCGCAGGGGGCGGTTGATCGGGATTGCGGCGACGGGGGGCTTCCAGATAGCGAAAGCCCGTGTTGGGATTATTCTGGTCGAAAGCGAACGCGTCTCGGTTGTTCAGGAAGTGTTTGAGATAGCTGACCGGGATCGCGAAGCCGAGTCCTTCCCCGCCGGAGATTTTCATGTTCGTCACGCCGACGACTTCGCCGCGCCGATTGAACAGCGGACCTCCGCTATTGCCAGGGTTGATCTGGGCAGTCGTCTGGATGTAGACGAGACCTTCAAACGTCCGGTTGCTGGTGCTGACGATACCCTGCGAAACCGAGCGTTCGAGACCGAGCGGATTGCCGATAGCGAACACCTCCTCGCCTTCCTGTTGCTCACCTCGTTCGGCGACAAACACCGGCTGAAACTCGAGGTCTTCCTGCGTTGGAATCTGTAACAGGGCAAGGTCGACGAATGGGTTCAACGCGAGGATCTTCACGTCCGCGATACGTCGTTTGCGAAAGTCCCCCTGATCGGTCTTGTGATAGATCGTGACGGCGATGCGGGTTTCCTGCTCGACCACATGATAATTGGTCACGCAGTACCCGCGTTTGTTGAGAATGAATCCGCTCCCCAGTCCTCCGGGTGTTTGCACGAGGACGACTCCTTCGCCGAACTTCTCCGCAAGATCCCGAATGCTGCGGACGGGGAGCTTCGCAGTGGAGAAGACGCCTTCACTGCGAACCGATTCGTTGTCGTCACCGTCGTCGGGGGTGTCTCCCTCCGCCTGCCGCGAGGCGATTCGATCGACCGGAATGCGGATGACGTCCACACCGACGTCCAGGTAAACCTCTTGCGTCGTCTCCTTGAGGACGTCTCCTTCGAGTCGCTGCCCGCTCTTGAGGAGAATCTGTTCCCCAGCAACCGGAGACGCCAGCAGACCCAGCATCACTGTGGCGGTCAAGAATCTGAGGTGTCTCCATCGACGGTCAATAGTCATAGTCCCTCGTCGCCAAATGCATACTCGCCGTGACAAGTTGCGCAGGAATTCTGCACACGGTCCCGGGCGATGGTGAATTGTTCAAAGTTGGTCGCTTCGACCGCAGTGGTGATCGCAAGGTTCGCCTCGATAAACTCACGGGCAAACTGCTGATACTGTGGTTCGTCTGCTGAATCGTAACTCTCTGTGGAAATGAGTCCACCGATGACCGCGAGAATGGTTGCCTCGCGAACAATGTGCTCCGGCATCTCTGCGAACCGCTCCTGAGTATTGACTTCGGCTTTCAGCCAGTCAAAGGAGCGTTTGGTCCGCTTCATCAACTCGCTGCGATCGGCAACGTCGCTGAAGGGGATGCTTTCCGGTGCCTTAATCTCCGGCGCGGCTCCACCGTTCAAAATGGTGACGATCTGCTCGAACGCCAGTTGTGCTTCCGCGTAATGTTCACGTCCGGATTCGGTGGCTTCGGCAGCAACTTTCGCCGCAAGGTCACGTACGATGTTCGCATGGGGACGCCAGCTGAGTGATCCGGGATGCGTGCTGATCACCGCTGCGACTCCTGCCAGCATCACGCTGTCATTGGCGACCGCGTCTAAATTTCGATTGTAGGTCGCCACTGTTCTGAGATTGACCGTCAGGCGATTTCGCAGTTGCTTGACCTCTTCGTTCAACACGTCGATCGATGCCAGTCGTTGCCAATCCGTCGAGGATGCGGCAGTCGCCACGTCGGTTGGCGTTCCCGCCGGTGCGTTACCGGAATGGACCAACTCCACGACCGGCGGTGCCTCACTTCCCGATTCCGGTGCTTGCGAGCCAATGTCGAGACGGACGACATCCGTTGGGTTTCCCTCGGTCGCCACTTCCAGTGGTTTGTCGAAAAACACATCGTAAGGAATCTCTCCCACCCACTTCGTACGGGGATCGGGGCTCTCGGTCGAAGCAGCGTCAGGGAGAGCAGTAGGTGGATCCGTTGCCGATTGAAGCGCGCTTGCGGGAGTTTGATCAACGGGGGAGGTCGTCGGCACATCACCACAGCCGGCGATGACCAGCAGAAGAATAACCGTAACAGGCACGGTCTTATACGTTTGCAGCCGACGTTGGATCAACAAGGTCATCACGCATCGGGAACAGGAGTTCAGTCGACATGATGAATTATGCGAACATCGTGCGATCGCTGCAATGGCCAAGGTTTTCCTACTTTTCCCTGGCTCTTCTCCTTACAACGCCCGGCCGACAGAGTATCCTTGAGTGGGAGACACAACCTGCTCAACGAACTTGATTCACCCGCTCCCCCCGAATCAGCCAAATGAGGAGCCAGCATGTCCCGGTATTCCACCATTCTCGCCATCCTTCTGGTGACCGCCTGCGTCTGTCACTCGTCTGCTCAGGAACCGACCGTCGCGCCGGAGTTCATGCCTCCGCTTCTCCCGTCGCCCTCTGCCACAACAGCTCCGGACTACGTCCCGCCAGCATCTCCTGTTCCGTTGTCGACTCATGAGGCGTATTCGGCTCCTCAGTCGGTGCCGCCCGTGGTCATCGATGAGTATCCGCAGGTTTATCCTGTTGAAACGGTCGCTCTGTACGATCGCGTTCGCATCCGGGACCCGCACAAAGCTCACCCGTACGGCGTGCCGACGGTGATCTCCGTCGCCGACCCGCGTAACCGGTCCTGCACGGTCAACGTTGAGGTGTGCATGCCTCCGTGTGCCTGTGAGCGAGTGACCCACAATCTTCGCGGCAACCGCGTCAGGTACGACTTCGGCAAGTATGAGATCGAAGTCATCTCAAGACTGGGCGTGGTCATCATTGATTACGACACGTAACAGTCGTCGGTGAAGCGACGTTGATTCGCATGCTCACGATCACAGCGTTGGATTTCTGCGGTCAACACCTTCGGCTGGCAGTTGCGACCAAGTGATCTCGTGAGTAGGCTGAATCATCGATTGAATTTATTCAACAATTGTTGCCAGCCGGGATTTCCCGGTGATCTCTGTGTTACGAAGAACGTAAAGGCTTCATTGAAAGCGTGAATTCGTCCAAGAAAAGCACGGAATCGTCGTAAGGATCCTTGGGGCACCACGAATAACGTACGTTCAGACGGACCGCACGAGCGTAGGCCCCTCACATTTGATCGCCAGGCACGCAATTCATTGAGTGCCTGAGACAGCGGTCACATGAACAGGTCGTCCTCTCCTCCATTGGTCGGAACGCATGGCAGCATATGCTCAGAGCGTGTATCCACGAATACGACCGGCTTTCCCAGCGGGAATCTGCCTCGCTGTTCTGGTGTTTTGTCTACCTGCTCCAACGTTCGCCCAACTCGCGGTTCCGGCAGCCGTTGCTGTCGATGACTCTGATGACGAGAAGAGTCTCGGCGGTTTTCAGGTCCCGGTCGACGACTCGGTCTCCACGACGTTCAAGGATTTTGAACGGTTCGCTGCCCGCAATGACTGGGAGAAGGCTTTCCGGGCCATCGGCGAGATTCCCTCGGACAAACGCGTGGGGATGCTGAAGGTGGGGGACGGCATGATCGTCCCTGCCCGTCAACGGATTTGGCAGGTCGTTGCCGATCTGCCCGCTGAGGGACGCGAGGCATTCCGTGTGTTTTTCGATGCCAAGGCTCGCGAGCTTTTGAGCCAGATCGAGGACGTCGATCAAGCCGAAGGACTCAAGCTCGCACGGCAAATCTTCGATGAGTATTTCCTCACATCGGCTGGCGATGACGCGGCCAATCTGCTCGGCGAGGCCGCATTCGAGGTAGGCAACTTTGGAGAAGCCGAACAATACTGGCGCGACATTCTCGACCATCACCCCGGCAGTGAACTCAGCGATGTCAAACTGCAGGTCAAACGAGCCGTCGCATTGCTGTACGGACGACGGGACCGGCAATTTGACGCATTGCTCAAAGACATCGCACAGCGGTTTCCTGGCCAGACGGTCGTCCTCGGTGGCGAGGACGTCGATCCGGTGAGATTCTTGCAGTCGTTGCAGATGAGTGTCCTCGAATCGAGTTCGCACGACGGGTCAGAGGGAGCGGAAAACGAGTTCGTTGCGACAGGTGTCCTGCAGGAAGAAACCCCGATAGCATGGCAGGTGCAGTTTCTATCGGACAATGGCAAGAAGCTGTTCGATCAGGCAAACAACAGCAACAACTGGTACCAGAATGGAATTGAGACCTATGTGCCTCCGTTCACAACACGTGGACATCAGCTGTTCTGCAACTGGTTCGGGGTCGTCTTTTCGATCGACACCACGAACGGCAAGCTGCAATGGCGGAGCGACAAGTTCGACAAGTTGCACAGCAAGTTCAGTCAGTTGCCGCATTCGCAATGCAACATCGAGCAGTTCGCTGTCGTCGCCGGGGACGATGTTGTCCTCGCGATCTCTTTGGACCCGGAGAAGCTCAACAACTATCGCGAACCATTCCAGCTGATGGCGTACGAACGCGATTCGGGCAAGCAGCGATGGAAGTCGAGCGACCTGAGTGACTTCAAACAGACAAGTTTCGTGGGAGAACCGCTCATTCTTGGCGACAACGTGCTCGTCACCACGCACGGACAGAACGACACGAAATATGTCCTGAGGTCACTCAAGTTGAAGGACGGCGGAGAGAACTGGAACAAGGAACTCGGCACAGCCGTGCGTGTCCAGAGGAGCCAGCGGTATCAGGAGCAGCCGCCGATCCCGAGTTTCCTCAAGACTGACGACGCGGTGTACATGCTGACGAACAACGGCGCACTCATTGCCTTGGATGGACAAGGGAAGGATCTCGAATGGGTTTTGAAATTCGAGGGGCCGCCCACCAGCAGTAATCAGAACATGTTCTGGTACTACAACGAACCGTTAGCGGACACCGTGGCTCTACACTCTCAAGGGGCCATTCTCGAAGACGAAGGGACCGTCTATTTCAAGGAGGCGGTCAGCAATGAGTTGTACGCCGTCGACCCCAGCGTCCCAAAAGTTCTGTGGAAGCGTCCGCTTGCTACGGAAGCCGTCCTCACTGCCGTGGATGACAATCAGCTGTTCGTCCTCACCCGCGAGATCATGGCCATTGATCGTGACACTCAACGTTTGCAATGGGCACGACGGCTCCCCATCGTCGGCGGGGGACTCAGCACTGTCGTCGGTCGGGACACGGTTTACGTCTTCACCAACCGGGGCATCTACTGTCTCGACAAACAGGACGGCTCGCAAAAGGCGATCTTCCGCGGCGCCGACCTCGAAACCAACGGCGGCTGGATCGAAGTCCTCGACGACCGGCTCGTCTGCGTCTCCAACATGACCGTCACGGCATACATCCCTCCCTGGAGCAAGAACGGCTTGCCCGACAATCAACCACTTTCGGAATCCAATCGCCAATAGCGAACAGCCATCAGCGACGCGCACTCAGAAAGACTTGTCATGCAAACTGCAATACGCCTCAATCGTTCGATGATCCCTGTCGCGATGGTCGCGATGCTGTTTGCGACGTCGGCCTTTGGCGAGGAGAAGTCGGGGATCACGGTCGTTGGCGTCGGTAAGGTTGATGCGAAGCCGTCGATTGTCGAGTTGACCGGCACCGTCAACGGCGAAGCAGAACTTGCGGGCGACGCGGTCACGAAGTTCCGTGGGAACCGGCAGAGTGCGATCGAAGCAATTGAGGCTCTGGAGATCTCCGGTCTGACGATCGAGGGAACGGGCGTCTCGGTCAACTCCGCCATGACGCAGCAACAGATGCAGGCGATTCGACAGGGCATGGCGCCGCAGGGAGACTCCGCCGGCAAACTGGCGGTCTCCGAGCCGCTAAAACTTACGCTGATCGGTGTTGATGAGATGGACACCGAGATGCTGCTGGAGACGCTCGTCAAAATCGTTGACGCCGGCAAGGACTCGGGCATCGTCATCGGGTCACTCCCGACGACGATCAACTACGGTTATAACGCCAACACAAGCACGCCACTGGCGAAGTTCAAATTGACGAAGATTGACGAGTTGAAGGCCCAGGCGTACGAGATGGCGATCGCCGACGCCCGCAAACAGGCCGAGCGACTTGCGGAGATCTCTCAGGTCAAACTCGGACCGATCACCGGCATCCGCGAGGGGAACCTTCCGAAGAACAACACGCAGCAGGTCGTCTATTTCAATCCTTACATGCAACAACAGGATGACGATGACAAGTTCACCTCGACCGACCTGCGGGACATTACCGTCAGCATCACGTTGCAGGTCGACTTTTCAATCGTCGGCAACCGGGACGAATGACGTGAACCTCCAGTCGCAGCGGATGCCGAATGCAGATTGAATCAGACGGAGAACTGATCGCCATGTCGAGAATTGTCGTCATTCCGGCGCTCTGCGTCGCACTGCTGATGCCGCCATTCGACTCGCTGTCGGCTGACGACGAGCTCCTCCCAAAACATATGACAGTCGACTGCCTCAAGGCGACACAGAAGGGTCTCGATCACATCACGAAGCTGCAATCGCCCGACGGGAGCTTTGTGTCGTCGGAAGATGGAGCCGCTTATCCCGTCGCCATGACGGCCCTCGCCGGGCTTGCGTACCTCGCAGGCGGCAACACCACCACGCGCGGTCCGCATGCGGAGCAGGTTCGCAAGTGTCTGTCGTTCATCCTCGGCAGCGCGGGCGATGACGGCCTGCTCGCAGCCGGTCAGGAGAACGGTCGGCCGATGTACGGTCACGGATTCGGACTGCTCTTTCTGGCGACAGTTTACGGGATGGAGACCGATGAGCGCACGCGTGAACGAATCGGGCGTGCGGTCGACAAAGCGGTTGACCTCACTGCCTCATCACAAAGCGTGCGCGGCGGTTGGTACTACACGCCCGGCAGTGGCTACGACGAAGGCAGTGTCACCGTGACTCAGTTGCAGGGACTGCGTGCTGCCCACGAGGCCGGCTTCACCGTTCCGAAAGGGACAATGGAAGGAGCGGTGCATTATCTGGAGATCTGCCGCACTCCCGACGGAGGGATTCGCTATTCCTTCGACTCGGGTGGCGACACGCGACTCCCCATCACTGCAGCCGCAATCTGCTGCCTGTACTCCGCCGGTGAATACGAGTCGACCCTCGCTGACGAATGCCTCGAGTACACCTACAACCAGTTCAAAGTCGGCGGAGGTCAATTCACCAGCGGACACGATTCTTATCTCTATCTCTATGCCACGCAGGCCTTTTATCAGGCGGGTGACGAATACTGGGACGAGTATTTTCCCTCCGTGAGAGACACCCTCGTCAAGAAACAGAATGGGGATGGAAGCTGGCCCGGCAATTGGGCGGGCAACGTCTACGGCACCTGTCTCAACTGCATCGTCCTGCAGATTCCGTTCAAGTACCTGCCGATCTACCAGCGATAGCGCACACACTCTTTGCCCCTCTGAGGAACATCCTTTGACTGCCACAATCTCCGCCGACCTCGCCGGGTTGGAAAAACTAAAAGCTGCTCAGCAGCGCGTTCGTGAGCAGATTCGCACGGTCGTCGTCGGTCAGGACGACGTCGTCGAGCAACTGCTTGTGAGCATCTTCGCCGGCGGGCACTGCATCCTGGAAGGCGTCCCCGGTCTCGCCAAGACGTTGCTCGTCCAGACACTCTCCCGATCACTCTCACTCGATTTTGGCCGCATCCAGTTCACCCCCGACCTCATGCCCGCTGACATCACAGGCACCGAAGTCATCTTCGAGGACCGTGAGTCGGGGCAGCGGGAGTTCAAATTCGTCCAGGGCCCCATCTTCACGAACATCCTGCTCGCAGACGAGATCAACCGGACTCCACCGAAAACGCAGTCCGCCCTCCTCCAGGGGATGCAGGAGAAACACATTTCCGCAGGCGGACATCAGTACGACCTGCCGAGCCCGTTCTTCGTCCTTGCAACACAAAACCCAATTGAGCAGGAGGGCACCTACCCGTTGCCGGAGGCTCAGCTCGACCGGTTTCTCATGAAGGTCATCGTGAGGTATCCGACCCGAGATGAGGAACGTGAGATCTACCGCAGCACCACCGGGATCGAACACGGCGAACCGGAGCACGTGCTTTCCGGAGAGGAAGTCCTCGAACTCCAGTCACTCGTCCGTAAGGTGCCGATCAGCGACATGCTCATCGACTACACGATGGCGCTGGTCCGTGCGACACGTCGTGACGATCCGGAGGCTGCCGACTTCGTCAAACAGTGGGTCCTCTGGGGAGTTGGCCCTCGCGGCGGTCAGTCCCTCATCCTCGCCGCAAAAGCCCGAGCCGCGCTCTACGGTCGACCGGAAGTGACAGCCGATGACCTGCAGGAGATGGCTCCCAGCGTCCTCCGACACCGCATCGTCCTCTCCTACAACGCCGAAGCCGACGGCCAAACCCCCGACACGGTCATCGCCAAACTCATCGACACCACACCCCTCGACAACAGCACGTCTGCGGGGGACGGAAGAGTGCAACGAGTGCTGAAGTAGCGATTAGCAGATAGTGGGTAGGAATCAAAAACCTACCCACGACCCACTCATCCCATGCCCAAGTATATCAACCCCGACATCATCGGTCGCCTCGCGGGCATTGGTTTCAAAGCCAATCAGCCGGTGGAGGGAACGATTGCGGGGCAGCATCGGTCGCCTTTGCATGGGCTGTCGCCGGAGTTCGCTGATTATCGTGCCTATACGCCGGGGGATGATCTCAAGAACCTGGACTGGAAGGCCTACGGGCGGTCGGACCGTTTTTACGTCAAGCGGTTTGAAGAGGAATCAAACCTGCGGGCCTTTCTGGTCGTCGATGACTCGGCTTCCATGAACTATGGCGACGGTCAGCAGAACAAGTTCCACTGTGCCGCGACGATTGCGTGTTCGTTCGCAGCAACATTGCTCAGGCAACGGGATGCGGTCGGTCTGTCGACGGTCGGACGTCACATCAACGCCGATCTTCGTCCAAGTGGCACGTCCTCGCAACTCGCGCAAGTGGTGGAAACACTGGAACGAACGAAGTGCGAGGGTGAGACGGACTTGGCCCCTGCCGTCTCCATCATCGCGGAGAAGGTGCCTCCCCGAGGGCTCATCATTGTGATCTCCGACCTGCTGACGGACCTCGAAGCGTTCTACGAATCGCTGGGCAAGCTGCAATACTTCGGTCACGAAGTCATGCTGCTGCACGTGCTGCATCGGGAAGAAGTCGAGATGCCGTTCAATGATTCCGTGATCTTCCGCGACATCGAAGGTAACGAGGAATTGTTCGCCGAGCCGTGGTCCTTCCGCACGGCCTATCAGGCAGCGATGACGACCTTCATTGACGAGGTTCGCGAACGTTGTCACTTCTGCGGCATCGACTATCTGCAAATGATGACCGACGACGACCTCGGCCTCAGGCTCAGCCACTTTCTCCACAACCGACAGTTCCGTGGACCGACCAAACACCGTGGACGAATGGCCTCACTTCACAAGGACGAACAGAGCGATCCACCTTCTCAGGAGCTAATGACGAATGACGAAACCTGAATGACGAAGCTCGAAATCCGAACACCGGAGTTTTCGAGCTTCGTCATTCGGATTTCCTTCGACATTCGGATTTCGAGTTCGACCTTCACCCCATGACTTTCCTCGCCCCAGCCTTGTTGTTCGGTCTCGCGTTAGCGTCTGCACCGATCATCATTCATTTGCTGAACCGCCGCCGGTTCCTTCGGGTGGACTGGGGGCCGATGAAGTACCTCAAGCTCACGCTCAAGTCGAATCGCAGGCGACTGCGGCTGGAGCAATGGCTACTGCTCGCCGTGCGAACTCTTGCCATCGTGATGCTGTTTCTTGCTATCGCTCGGCCAATGAGTTCAGGAGCTAATCTGGCAGGATTCCTGAAGGTGCAGGGACGAGCAAGCCGCGTGATCGTGATCGACGATTCGCTGAGTATGTCCTTTCAGACAAACGGGCGCTCCGCATTCGAGCAGGCGAAACAGGCAGCGAGCAGCATCGTGCAAGCGGTCGGTGCGCAAGACAGTCTCACGGTGGTCACCTCCTCGCAACCGAGTCAGCCTCTCGTCAGGCACGCTCAATTGGAAGAGGCTGACCTTACGCGACTCGAATCGACCATCAGCGAACTCGAAGGCAGTGATCGGGCGAGCGCCTGGGCAGCGACATTCGATGCAGTCGATCGCCATTTGGAGACAGCCGTCTTTCCCTTGAAAGAGGTGATCGTCATCACGGACCTGTGGGCGAATGGTTGGACGTCCGATCTCACCGAGCTTTGCGACCGCTGGTCGGAGCAGGATGTCACGCTGCGAATCGTCGACGTCGGGGACGAGCCGGAGGCCAACCGGCGTGTGCTGAGCTTTGAGCAGTCTGATCCCGTGGCACTTGTCGACACGGAGGTGCATTTCATCGCGGAGATTCAGAACGATGGAGCCGAGCCGCTGTCCGCCGGTCAGGCAATGCTCACCGTCGATGAAGAAGTACAGGCGCTCACGTTACCCGACTTGCCCACGGGTGAAACGGTCGAGGTGCCGATCTCGCTGACGTTTGACACGCCCGGCCTCCACCGCGTCTCACTCTCGATCCCGCATGATGGACTCTCCAACGATGACGATGCTCATTTGATTGTCGATGTCAGGCGGTTGGTCGAAGTGACGCTCGTGGATGGCGAGCCCGGATTGGGCGCGTTCGAGAGTGAACTTGATTTCCTCGCGATCGCGCTCACCGCCGGCAATGCCCCGTGGCAGATGAACACGGTCCTCGCCTCCGAGTGGGCGACGCAGCCGATCGGGGCGCCGGATGTGATCGTGCTGGGCAATGTCGAAAGACTGGAGCCGGACCGCGTGCGTCAGTTGGAGCAGCTCGTCTCGGCAGGCACAGGGCTGATGATCTTTGGGGGCGAGCAACTCGATATCGAGGCGTACAACGAAACACTCTTCAAGGGGGGAGAAGGTCTTCTGCCGGTCCGCCTCAGTGAAATCAAGGATGCCGACACGACCGGGCTGGTAATTGAGCCGCACGCAGTCTCGCCGCTCAGCCCTTTGCTCAAACTGTCGGCTGAGTCGCTGGGCCGCGTTCGGCCTCGGCGTTTCATCAGCACCAGTGTTGACGAGGAACCGGGAGCTGATGTGCGCGTACTTGCGAGATGGAACAACCCAGCCAGTTCGCCAGCTGTCATCGAGAAGCGTTTCGGCGATGGTCGCGTGATGTTCTGGACGATGACGGCTGACCGCGACTGGAGCGACTGGCCGACGGAAGCGAGCTTCGTGCTGGCGATGCGGATGGCCGCCGACTCGGTCGCGGCCCGCATTCTCCGGTGGGAAAACGTCACGACCGGACAACCCCTGCGATTCCCGCTCGATCCTGAGTTCGCCCCGCAGACGGCCAAGCTGTCGGTCCCGCCAACCGGTGATGAGGTCTCATTGTCGATTGAGCGTGCTGAGGGCACTGATCCGATGCTGCTGTCCGCGGCAACCCGACGTGCGGGGCACTACACGGCATTATGGGAAGCAGCGGGCATCGGTGAAAAGACGCATCCGTTCGCTGCGAGTCCCGATGTGACCGACAGCCGTCTCGAACGTATCGATACTGCCGGGCTGGAGCCATTTCTCGGTCGCCTGACTCCACAACTCATCCGCTTCTCCGGTGAGTCGATCGACGTGGCCACAGCGGGCACCGAGTTGTGGCGGTCCGCCGTGTTAGCGCTTGTGAGTCTCATCGTCGTTGAGAGTCTACTGGCCCCCTGGGTCGGGAGGGTACGGTGAGGCAATTCATAGAAACTCTGTTCGGCATTGACGCTCCTTCGTGGACCGCGGGGGGGACGTGGCGGCTGGAGTGGCTGTCGCTGCCGGACGGGGATCGCATGTTGCTGCTACTCGCGGGGTTGTTGGTCGCCGCACTGGGGCTGTGGGCTTTGTATCGCTGGGAAGGCAGGCACGTTCACCCGGCGAAGCGCTCGCTGCTGTGGGGTGTCCGCCTCGTGGTGCTGGCCCTCGTCGTCGGCATGATGTTGGAGCCCGTGCTCGTCCTCGTGAAGGAGGAGTATGCACCGTCGAATCTGTTGGTGCTCGTTGACTCCTCTCAATCGATGGGGCTTCGCGACGCCTGGCAGGATGAAGCCGCCGCCAATCGCGCAGCCGAGCAACTCGGCATCGACGGCGGACAGGAGTCGCTGCGAAAGCTCACACGTCTCGATCTTGTGTCCCGGATTCTTGACCCGTCAATGATCGCGGCGCTCGAGGGTGAGGACGAACGCATCGTGCACATTCACCGGTTTGCGGATCGAATGGAGGAGGACGCGATCTCGGCATTTGGTGAGCAATTGGATGCCGAGAGTAGCGCTAATCCGAAGGCGATGGATGAGACTCCATCAACCATCAACGATCAACCATCAACTTTCAACCCCACAGGCGAAACGACGGCGATCGGATCCGCGCTCAAACAGGCGCTGCTTGCCTACGCAGGGACGCCTGTTGCGGGAGTGCTGATCATCAGTGACGGCCAGTCGACCAGTGGCGAGCCGGTCGATGCGGCGGCAAAGGTCGCTGCGGACGAGAACGTCACGGTTGTCACGGTAGCGATCGGCACGGTCGAGGGTCCCCGGAACGCGACGATCACGAGCGTCGAGTCGAGCCCGGTCGCGTTTGTGCGGGACACGAATCAGGTCACAGTGCAGGTGCAATCGCGCGGCATGCAGGATGTCTCGGGGGGCCTTGTTGTCGAGATGCGACGCAACGGCGGCCCGTGGCAGGAACTTGGCCGGGAGGACATCATTCTTGGTCTCGACGGTGCCCAGCAGTCGTTTACGTTCGACTTCAGCGAGACGCGACCCTCCAAACTCGAATTCCGGGCGACTCTCGAAGACCTCGGCCCCGAACTCTCTGAGGATGACAACGTCGGTCACTCTGAGACGCGGATTGTGCGGCAGCGGTTGCGGGTTCTGTTCATCGCCGGCTCGACCTTTCCCGAAGTGCAGTTCATGCGGAACACGTTTCTCCGGGATCGAAGCATCGAACTGTCGACATGGAACATGGCCGCCGATGAAGAGTACGAGCATCCAGGCGATACGCCGATCAATCGTTTGCCCGTCACGCAGGAGGAATTGGACGACTACGACTGCGTCCTTTTGTATGACCCCCATCCGGAAAAGTGGCCTGCAAACTTCCCTGAATTGATGATCAACTTCGTCACGAAGGCGGGGGGTGGGCTGGTGCTGATGGCCGGTGAGATGCAGACGGGCGGACTCTTCGACCGGCAACACGATCCGCAGCTGGCGTGGCTCGACATGCTACCCGTGATCCGCGAGCCCGGGTTGTTTCGTTCCGAGGTGCAACTGAAGCTGAGCGCTCGTCAGCCGTGGAAGTTCGTCGTCACCGATCAAGGCATGACGGACCCGGTCTTCGCCTTCTCGGAAGACGCCGAGGCGAACCGGCGAATCCTCGAACAACTCCCCGGCATGTTCTGGCATTTCCCGGTTACGCGGGCCAAGCCCGGCGCGACGGTGCTCGCCGTCCATGGTGATCCCCGAATGCGAAACGAATTCGGTCCAGAGGTGCTCCTGGCGACACAGCTGGTGGGGCCCGGAAGGACGATGTTCGTCGCTTTTGACAGCACGTACCGCTGGCGATATTTGTCGGAGCAGTTCTTCGAAGGATTCTGGGCTCGGGTCGTTGATCGAGCCGGTCGCAACAAACGACTGGGCGGCTCCTATCCCTTCCGATTGTCGACCGCGCGTTCGACCTACAAGCCGGGCACGACCGTAAAGGTCCTCGCCCGCTTCCATGATGTTGATTCCATCGAGCCGGGCCTTGATGTGCTGCATGGCGAGGTGGAGCGGGGCGACGATGAGCCGATCCCACTCTCCCTCACTCCCGACGAACAGCCGGGCGTGTTCTCAACGAGCTTTCCCGTCAACCGGCCGGGGACACATTTCATCCGCGTTTGGATGGGTGACGAGACAGCGGGTGTGAGCGTACGGGCAGCGACTCTCCCCATGGAGGTCGAGTTACCGAATCTCGAATACGAGAACCCCGGTGTGGATCGCACATCCTTGCAAATCCTCGCGGCAGCAACGGGCGGCGAGTCATTCAACCTCACGGAAGTGGATCAAATCCCGGAAGCCTTCAAAGTCGGCAAAATCGCCCGTCAACTCGAACATCGCGAGGAGATCTGGGACGCTCCGATCATCTATGCGTCGATCTTCATCCTGCTGTGCATCGAATGGATCGTCCGCAAGAGGAATCGGCTGATCTGATTCCCGGGGGCGGTGAGGGAGATCTGTGTTTGTCGAACGCAGCGATTTCGGACCGTGCTCAATTGAAGTCGATTATCAAGGTTGGCTACGCCTCTGCGGTCACCGGTGTGTCGTCGAGACCCCGTTCTCGGCGGATCGTTCTCACGGAGGACATGATTTCGTCCACGAGTCGACCGTTCCGCTGGATCGTCTGGTACTCAACAACGCTGACGGCCACGTTGGCGAGGAGCGTCACGCAGGCCAACGTGAGATGGATGATTCCGGACGATGCCAGTGTGACCGATGAACCCGGATCGGCGACCGCGCCGAATCCTCCTGTCACAATTAACAGGAGTATGCAGGCGACCATTCCGGGCATCGTTTGATATTTGAGCTTGATGTTCGCAGCCCGTGAATCGATCCCCAACTGGTAGACCTCCGACGTCTCCTCGATCCAGCGGCCTGTGCCCATGAAGTACGTCAGCACGATTGCGTGAACGAGCAGCGTTAAGGTGACGGCAGCCAACGCAACCAGGAAATGAACCGACATCGGGACGCCCGTTGATCCCTCGACAGTCGGGTCCTTCATCGCCCAACCCAATAGGAATGTGACGATCAACCCCAGATTGCTGACGACGGCCAGTGTCGCGAATATCCGATTCATGATTTCAAGTCCCATCGTTTTCGGTCATCGAAACGCGATTTCAGGGACGTCAGTTCCTCTAAAAGGTCAAGTGACTACGACAGTGGCGGGTTCGATCAGGGGGGAGAATGGTCAGCCGACCGTGTCCTGTTATTCGACGGCGGTTTTGCTGCTGACGTCGACGAGCGTTCGTTCAGCCGGTCCGACGGGCACCGTGTTGTACTCGCCCTCACCTTCGAAAATCTTCAGCATCTGGTCGGCCTTCACATCCTTAAAGACCTGAGTCGTGTCGCTGGTCGGCCAGTAGATTTCCAGTTGATCGATCCGTTCAGCGGTCCCCAGCCCCAGGTGTTGGCACAGAGGGTTTCCTCCGAAGGTCCCGCCGCTGTTGACCCATTTGTAGATCGAGCGGCTCGCTCCGTCTTCGGTGACATCAGCGCGAATGCGTGCTCCGACACCTGCCCGATTGGACGTCGTGCCTGTCAGCCGGACCATGATCCAGTGATTGTTGAATCCCGGATTCTGGAACAGTGCATCGGAAAAGGCGTCTCCCGGAAAGGCCCCGCCGAGTTCGATGAAGATGTCCTGATCGCCATCGTGATCGTAGTCCGCGAAGGAGACGGCATGTCCCTTCTGGAGATGGCCCAGTCCGGCCGACGTCGTTACTTCCTTGAAATGACTGCCGCGTTCATTGCGAAACATGCGGTTCGGCATCAGACCGGCATAGTCGGGGTAGCCGGTCCCGAGGTAGAAGTCGAGAAAGCCGTCGTTGTCCATGTCGCCGAAGTTTGATCCCATCGGCAGGGTGACTTTCGCCAGATCCATCTCCTCGGTGACGTCTCGGAAACCGCCCTTGCCGTCACCCTGATACAGCCGATCGGTTCCTGCCTGATGCGACTGGCCGAGATAGTCCGCAGCGAAGTTATCCACGCTGGACCAATAGGCTGCGACGTAGATATCGAGAGCCCCGTCGTTGTTGAAATCCCAGAACCAGGTCGGGAAGCTGCGAAGCGGTTCCGTCACGCCCGCCTGTGCGGCCACATCGGTGAATGTCCCATCACCATTGTTGTGATAAAGCTGATTTGGCCCCTTGAGGTTGGACACATACAGGTCGGGGAACCGGTCGTTATCGTAGTCGCCCCAAATGACACCCTTGGGATAGCGACCGCCTGTCACCCCTGCTTCACTGGCAACGTTGGTGAAATGGCCGGTGCCGTCATTATTGAACAGCTCGGAGTTGTCCAGCTCGTTGGCGACGAAAAGATCGAGATCTCCGTCGTTGTCGTAATCGGCCCAGGCAGCACTCTGCGTCGGATAGAAGTTCTCACCAAGCCCCACATCAAACGTCACGTCACGAAACCTTGCGTTGCCGTCATTCTGCAGTAATGAATTGGGATGACGGCCATGTTCTCTCAGCCACGCGCCACGGAGCACGAGGATGTCGATGTCACCGTCGCCATCATAATCCGCCTGAATCATGTTTAATCCGCCGACCAGACCTGTCAGGTTGGCTTGCTCCGTATGATCCTTAAACGTGCCGTCTCCATTGCTCAGCCAGCAACGCATCTGCCCAGCCGGGTCCCACGACGAGCTGACCACATCCAACCAGTTGTCGCCATTGAAGTCCTCCACGATCATCCCGCCGCACATTGAGAACGTATCGAGACCGAGTTCCGGCGCGATGTTCTTGAACCTCGGGAACTCAACGTCCCTCGCGACCTGATCGTCCAGCACTCGCCACCGCTCCGGGACCCCATCGGGGTATTCCCCCAATGTCATGTAAGCCACGTTGAGCAGCCAAATTGCTGTTGCGTCGTCGGGGTTACGTTCAAGATACGTCGTCAAATGCGTGGCGGCGTTACGGGCCGGCTCTTTGTTGCGATGGATGCCCCCGCCTTGAATCGGGAATATGCAGCAGTCGCCATCGCGGCATTTCACGCAATTCTGATTCTCAGCGAGTCGCAGGTATGCGACGGCCAGTCGTTTGGTCAACTGATCCTGCACCTGATCTGCGTTCGGCAGAATGCTTCCGACCTGCGGAAACATGGACAGGCAATCGTGCAGCAAATCGACTGCCGTCTGCGTCTCCCCTGCCTGAAGCAGCGCCTCGGCGAGTTGAAACTGCAATTGCAGCTTTGCGGTTGGGGGGGCACCTGCCGGCAAACTGGCGAGTTGCTGCGTCAGGCGGCGTCGCGGACCATCGCCAAGAAACGGTTGTTCGTCAGACGTTCGACTCTGAATCTCCTTGAGGGCAGCGATCATCCGCGCGTGGCTGTCGTCTATTACTTCGGTCTGTGATGTCGCTGGAACGGGTTTGCCTCCACAGCCGGCCACGCTCAGCACCACAAATAGCATCACCAGTCGCATTCCCATTGCTCCTCGTCTCAATCCGCTTCGCATCTTTCGCTACCAACTCATGTGGTTGTCAAGGGGGGACGGTTGCACTACGCGATGATCTTCTCAGCCACGTTTCCTGCGACGTCTGTCAGCCGGAAGTTGCGGCCCTGGAACTTGAACGTGAGCGCCTCGTGATCCAATCCCAGCAGGTGCAGGATTGTCGCGTGAAAGTCGTTGACGTGCATTGGGTCTTCGACGACGTTGAAACCAATGTCGTCGGACTTCCCGTAGGACACGCCTCCCTTCACGCCGCCGCCGGCAATCCACACGCAGTAGGCATCCTTGTGGTGATCTCGACCGACGGTTTTCTTATTCCCGTCGTTGGGCTTACCTTGAACCATCGGCGTGCGGCCGAACTCGGCTCCCCAGACCACGAGCGTGTCCTCCAGCAGACCGCGAGACTTGAGGTCCTTGATGAGCGCCGCCATCGGTCGGTCCACGTCCTTGCTCTTCTTGGGGATATTGGAGAAGACGCTGCTGTGATGGTCCCAACCGGAGTTATTCAATTGGACAAACCTCACGCCCCGTTCGACGAGTCGACGGGCGAGGAGGCACTGGTTGGCGAAACTCTCCTTGCCGAGGTCGGTGCCGTACATCTCGTGGATGTGTGCCGGCTCGCCTGCGAGGTCCATCAACTCGGGCACGGCGGATTGCATGCGGTACGCCATCTCGTACTGGCTGATGCGTGTGGCGATCTCCGGGTCGCCGACGTCTGCAAGCCGCGTGCGGTTGAGGTCGTTGACCGAGTCGACAATGCGTCGCCGCCGTTCATCGTCGATGCCTTCCGGGTTCGACAGGAACAACACGGGATCGCCTTCCGAACGGAACTCAATCCCCTGATGCTTGCTCGGCAGGAACCCGCTCCCCCACATGCTGTTCCCCGCCCCGGCGAGCGTGCCGCTGTTGAGCACGACGAAGTCCGGAAGGTTCTTGTTCTCGCTCCCCAATCCATAGCTGACCCACGCCCCCAGTGACGGTCGACCGAACTGTCCGAAGCCGGTCTGAAAGAACATCTGAGCCGGCCCATGATTGAAGTGATCTGTATGCAGACTCTTGATCACACACAATTCGTCGGCGACTTCACCCAAGTGCGGCAGTGTCTCTGAAAGTTCGAGGCCACTCTCGCCGTGTCGACGAAACTTGAACTGCGTGCCCAACAGGTTCGGCTTCTCACGAATGAAGGCGAGTCGCAGTCCCTCCCACAATTCGTCCGGCATTGACTGACCGCTTAGTCGGACCAATTCGGGCTTGTGGTCAAACAAATCGAGGTGCGACGGCCCACCGACCATGTGCATGAAGATGACGTTCTTCGCACGCGGTGTGAAATTCTCCGGCGGAGACACCAGCTTTGCAGACGCTCGCTGTTCCTCGATCAACATTGACGCGAGCGCAATCGAGCCGACCCCTGTCCCGACACGCGAGAATATCTCACGCCGCGAGATTTCTTGCAGGGAGTCGAGACGCGACGAACGGGCGTTACGCCGCCAATTGGCAACCGATTGTTGAGAGTGGACGTGCATCAATCCGGGTTCTCGTGGGAGGTTCCCTTCCATCATACACGAGAGCAAGGATGATCGGTATCAGAACCCCGGAGAGACTCGGTTTTTCGACTCGGATCGCCCCGTCAAACATCAGGCGGCGATTCGTTCCGGCTGTTCATCTTCACGTGGTATCCGAATGGTCACTTCACCAGACTCGGCCGCATCAAGCCCGGTGAGCAATCGTTGACGCCACGTCCACATACAGAGGGCGAAAAACGTGTAGAAATAGAACTCCTGCAACTCGCTCGGCCGCGGAAACGCCGACGGATTCGCAACACCGAGGAGTTTGGGAACCGTTTCCAGTAGCCGGACGGCCTCTCCACAAAATGTCACCGGCAGCACCATCATCGGTGGGAGAAGCACTGCCCATTTTGCGTCGAACTTCTGCGACGTGAGCAGATGCCAAACAGGCCAGAGAATCCCGAAAATGATCACGCCAAGTTCGACGATTGCCCGAGGCTTCTGGTCGGCCCAGGTGCCGATGTTATGCAAGTTCGTCTCCTGCTGATCGTTGACGGCACTCCAGCCTTCGGGGGTCGACCAACCGACGAGATGCTGTCCCCAACTCGCCTCCTCGCCCGCGATGGCAAAGCACATCAGCGACAACCCGACAATCGCAACCGTGAGCCAACGCAGATCTATCTCTTGGGGAGGAAGCAAATTCCGGCGAGTCCAGAGCGTCACAATGCCCACGCCGACGGCAAACAAGGGAATCAGCACATGACTCAATTCGAGCGGCCCTTGCTCACTCCAAAACCACTCAAAGAATTGCGATGTCCCGGTGGCCCGAACAAACATCAACAGCGAGGGAACAAGCAATGACAGACCAAGTGTCCGCTGCCACGTCCCCTTCGTCGCCTGGCCCATATCCGCCATATCGCAAGTCCTTTTGCGGGGTGATCCATCCATGGAAAGCTCTGAGTGAAGGAGTCCCACTCAGCCCATTGGGTGTGAAGTATGAGAAACTAAGCAAACGTGTAAAGAGCAACCTGTTGCGTGAATCGCCTCAAGCTGGATTTCACCAGCGGTGCTTTGCTGGATTTGAGACGTTTTTCTATCCGACGTCGTAGGTCGCCCAAAGCATTTCGAGATCCCGCTCGGTGACACGAGCATTGAAAAGCGCCGACGGGGCGTCTCCTGAACGACTCCGGACAATACAGATGTCTGCGGAAACGCGTCACTGCAACCGATGAGGAGAACCGAAGTTTTGAAAGCGGAGAGGGAGGGATTCGAACCCTCGGTGAGCTTGCACCCACACTGGTTTTCGAGACCAGCACATTCGGCCACTCTGTCACCTCTCCGGACCCTTGTTTTACCGGATACTTGGCAAGTTGCAACACTCGGAAAAACGTCCGTTCCCACACCCGGTCATTCTTGTGACGATTGCCGTGTTCGCTGCTGCCTTGAACATCCGTTAGACTGAAGGCTCGCCATCAAAATGAAGCATGCCTCGTCCCGCCACATGTCCCCCTCCGCGACGTCTCTCAGATCCCCCAACGAACATACGGCTGAGGAGAGCCTGAGCGAAGACCGTCGCGAGATGATCGAGGCCGATGAGCCGCGAAACATTTTGGTGTTGGCCGGGTATCAGGTGCTGTTACGGATGGCGTGGATCTTCAAGACGGAGAGCGTGATCATGCCGGCGGTCGTCGACACGATCTCCGGCGCGGGGTGGGTGCGAGGATGTCTCCCGGTACTGAATCGGGTTGGTCAAAGCATTCCACCCCTGTTCATGGCAGAGCGACTTCGCAACAGCCACCTGAAATACCGCTGGTTGTACATCACGACGCTGATGGGGGCTGCCATCTTCGCCCTGCTCGCGTTGATCTGGTTCCTCGTCGAACAGAAGCGTCAGCCGATGATGACTCTGGCGTTTCTCCTGCTGTACACGCTGTTCTTCGGTGTGACGGGTGTGAACCAACTCGCGATCGGCACCGTACAAGGCAAGCTCGTTCGTGCAAACAGGCGAGGTCGGCTGATGACGATCTCCGGAATCGTCGGGTCGATCGCCGCGGTCACCGCCGCCGGGTTTCTGCTGACCCGTTGGCTCGCGATGCCGGACAACACCGGTTACGCGTGGATCTTCGCCTTTGTCGCGGGGGGCTTTGTCGCAGCGGCACTGTTGTTGAAATGGTTAATCGAGCCGCCCGATGAACGGATTGCAACGCCTCGACGGACGCCGCGACATCACTTCTCCAGCGCATGGCAGGTCTACCGGCAGGACCGATCATTCCGACGGGCAGCCAACGTTGGCATGCTATTCATAGGTTCGATCCTGCTCTTCCCTCACTATCGCTGGGTTGCGGCAGAGCAACTCGGCACGAGCAGCACCGATATGGTCGGCTGGGTGATCGCACAGAATCTCGGGGTCGGCTTCTTCAGCCCGATCTTCGGAACCATTGCTGACCGTCACGGCAACCGGATCGTCATGAGGCTGGAAATCTTCGCGGGCGCGATGGTACCCCTGTTGGCGATCATCATGGCCAGCGGCTTCGTTCCCAACGGGGGCGACTGGTACTGGATCGTGTTCGCGTTCCTCGGCCTCGTCCCGGTCACAATCAAGACGATCTTCAATTACACCCTCGAACTGGCAGACGAGACTGAGCACCCGCGCTATCTGAGCACGATGCGGATCTGCTTTGCCGTGCCGTTCGTCATTTCGCCGCTCGCGGGTCTGCTGCTCGATTTGTTTCCAGCGGACTCCAAGTTCACCGGGGTCGGCATTCTGTTTGGCACGGTGAGCTGCCTGATGTTGATCGGCGGTATCCTCACCTTCCGCATGGCCGAACCCCGCCATCGCCCCGTCGACGCGACCGAACTCCCCGTCGTTCGCGGCTGACCATCATCGCACCAGGGTCCATCTCTGAAGAGATGGGCATAAGGCGGTTGAGTGGTCTCGAATCGACGCTCGGTGAGTTTCAGGTCGACGTCACTGCAATGTGTTATGTGTTATGTGTTAATCGTCGAGGGGTTCAACACAGTCGCTTGATTCGTGTTTGGGGGAGTTGACGAGCGTGCTGACCGGGTACGCTTCGAGCGTGTCTTCGGGATACGGCTGGAGCAGAGTCGTGAGCAGTTCTGGACCTTCGATGTCTGGATCGAGCCAAGTTTCAGCAGAGTCGGGGGGAAGGATCACGGGCATACGATTATGGAGCGGAGCCATCAACTCGTTCGGACTGGTGGTGATGATCGTGCAGGAATCAATGGGAGGATCCTCTTTCTTCCAGTGTTCCCAGAGTCCGGCGAAGACGAACAGACTCTCGTCGGACATGTGAATGAAATACGGCTGCTTGGTGGTCCCCTCCTTTCGCCACTCGTAATAGCCGTCGGTGATGATGAGGCAACGACGTCGCTTGAGTGCATGCTTGAAGGACGGCTTTTCGGCGATGGTCTCGGCACGTGCGTTGATCATCTTGTAACCGATGCGGGGATCGTCGGCCCAGGGCGGGATGAGTCCCCAGCGAAGCAAGACAGCCTCTCGGTTCCGACCATCCGGCTGATTTCGGATCGCCATTACCTGCTGCGAAGGAGCGATGTTGTAGCGAGGCTCCCAGTTGAGTGAGGAGTTCACTCGGTACAGTTGCAGCAGCTGATTGAGGCGCGCCCGAAGTGTGTAGCGACCACACATAATTACTCCTCGGTAACGTTTGACATGAAGCCCTCGGCACCGCTTCATGAACCGTGCACGTTCGTAACCTGTCCGTCCCGAGGCACATGTTTCGGCTGAAATCTAACAACAGAAGATTGTCGAGTTTCGCCGCCTGATTCGAAAGTGTGAAACACACTGAGTCTCCCGGGAGAGCGAAGTCACTACCATCGGTCGTGTGGCGCTGGATGCCTTGTCTACTGACCGGCGGGTTCAGCGAAGAAACCTCGACGAATGGATTACCTGCGGGATCAACAGTGGAGCCAGGAGCATCTCGCTGATAACCGGGATAGATTCCTCCTTCGGGTCACTTCGTCCGGTGTTGATCGGGTGCGGCACGGAGAGGCCAACGATCAAGTGATTGATGCGAACGATCGACCGGTCGCGTCAGTGCCTCCCAACGGAATACATGTGCCGCCGGCGCACACGCCACGCTCTCACGATCGACAGGATCGGTCCATCAGACCATTAATTCGGCTTCGGCGGTGGTTCGGTTATGGTCCACTCGATCGGGCGAATGATGCAAACGGTTCCGTGTGTCGGATATCGCACCGCCAATTCGCGCAGGACTGTTCGCGTGACACATGGTTGTCTCAGGAAAAGTGCTACAACCGGGCGGTACGGCACTCCGCTTGCAATCCCGGTGCTCTCCGAAGTGCGGAGCGTGCAACCTTTACGGGACGATTCCGACTCTGAACATGCGAACGTGAACCGTTGGGGGATGATTGAAGGTGCCTCGGTCATTGTGCGCCGGGGATTGACGAGACATTCGCATCCCTACTGCCGCCGTCCCCCTTTCATTTCTGGCTGTATTGCCAGCCTCCGCGTGTGCGGTTTTCATGCCCCGTCCTCTGATCGTCGGCCGACTCCTTCGTAGACTGCGGCTTCGGTCACAACTTTGTCCATGAAGACATCGTGCGACTGCATGGGGATTTCGTCGAACATCTGACACTCAAACGCGATCGCAACAAGTGGCGTGTCGGGGCGGGCGTGTTCGAGGAGTTTGTCGTAATAGCCCTTGCCGTGGCCCGTTCGTCCGCCACGGCGATCGAAACCGACGCCGGGGACCATAATGATGTCGAGGTCTTCCGGCGTCACGTGTTTGTCGGCGTTCGTCTTGAGATCGGGCTTGGGTTCGAGAATCCGATACATACCGGTTTCGAGTTCATCCATCGATTCGAGATGGAACAGTTCCAACTCCCCCTCGTCGTTGCACCAGGGGATGATGATCAGTTTGCCGCTTTCGAGAGCCGCGGGCAGATCGTGCCGCGTGCGAACTTCGGCTCGCACGTCGACATAGAACATGACGGTTGACGCCGCATGATACTCGGGCAGGCCCATGAATCGAGCGACAATCTCGCGGCTGATCTCGTCCTTGTTCGCTTGATCACGCCGGGCTGCGTGAGCCGTTTCGCGGATCTGCTTTTTTCGGTCGGCGTCGCTCAAGACGTCAGATAGGCTCATGGGGCTTGGGGTCTCTATTCAAGTGATTGTCTCTCGTTTACATTCCTTCAGATGATGACTACGCTGAACCTTTGCGTTTGATGGACGCACAGTCAGGCGAAATCACCACCCTCACGGAGTATTGCGATGGCCGGGTTTGCGAACAAGTGTCCCAAATGCCGAACAGCCGTCAAACTCAAAAGCGATGACATGGACGGCAAGAAGGCCCGCTGTCCCAAATGCAAGACGGTCTTCCGCGCGAAAGCTCCGGGATCGGCAAAAACGCAAGCGAAGCGTTCAAAAGCCAAAGCGGCACCACGACCGGATTCCGAAGAGTTCGGCTTCTTCGCCAACCTGACCGATGAAGATCTTGTCGACCGAGGAGTGCCCGGAGACAGCACGGACGAACTGAACGAGTTCGGCGGGGATGGCGAACTCGACGAGGCAGCAGACAGCGGCTCCCGGAGAAAGCGGAAACGCGAGGAGAAAAAGCCGGTCAACCGGGACTTGCTGATCGGCGGCATCGTCGTCGGTGCCGGTCTTCTGCTTCTGTTGGGAATTGTGCTCGCCGGACTGTTTGTCGTGCCCGATCTCGTCGAAGGTCCGTCCCGCCTTGCGTGGATGCCAAACGACATCCAAACATTCATTGAGGTCGACCCGAATGAGATCTGGGAATCGGAAGCCGCCACGGGTTTGCGACAGACGTCGTTTGGAGAGGGGCTCTATCGCAGTGTCCAGACAATGTTAGCCCCGCTCAAACTTGAGGAATTGGACCGCATCGCCATCGGATTCCCCGGAAGTCAAAGTGCAGACCCGAGTCCGGTCGCTGTAGTGTATGCCGACACAGCGTTCAACATCTCGCAGCTCAAATCGGATGCGACAGGGTTCTCCGACGCCACACACAGCGATCAAACCTATTATTTCAACGAAACGGACAAACGAGCTGCCTACTTCCCGGAGCCGACCGTGATGGTCTACGGGTCTGAAGGTCACGTTCAGTTCGCCATCGAGACACAGGGGAATAATGTGGCGAGGGAAAAGTTTGAACTTCCCTACCCACGAAGTTTTGTCTATGTCTCGAATAACGCGGCTGCGAACGGCAACATCGATATGAACAACGTGTTTGGCCAAAAGGTCGTGCCTGTCGCATCCGCAGGCGGATTGGAGTCAGTCAGCATGACCGTCACCGTGCATAAGTACATCGACATTGATGCGATTCTCACCTACGACTCACTTGAGGCCGCAGAGAAGCTCGAAACTGCCGCCAACGAACAGATCCCGGCAACGATTGAGAAGATGCGTTTCGATCGGGACGAACGTAACAAGACCGATCCGTCGTTCAAACTGAATGTGATGGGTGAGAAAGGTCTTATGACTGCGCAAGTCGACCTACTGGAGTCCATGAGCGTCAGTGCGTCAGGAGAGGCCGTCGAAGTCAGTTTTCGTTATCCCGAGTATCTCGTGGATATGACGCTTGAGTTTCTTACGTATGCTGCGACCGACAAGTTTCCCAACCTCGATCTCGACATGGGCTTCGAAGGCGAGGAGGGAAACGCGATCATTGAGGAGATTCCGTGAACTCTGGGACTGTGACATCGCCGCGTGTCCGAATCACTGTGAGACAGATCGACTTCGCTCGATGATGTGAGTGAAATGTACGTCCCGTGAGAGTGTGCCGAGAACGTGACCGTGATCTCCGGCCAGTCGGGAGGCGCAGAAGGCTTCGGTCACGTGGGGGTCACCATGATGGATGAGCAATGATGCCTGCAGCGCGAGGGCCATCTGTTCGACCAGTCGCCGGGCGCGAAACTGAATCCCGTCTTGATCCCGCAGGCCCTGCTGAATGTTCGTGATGCGTGCATCCAGTCGTTTGTCCGCGCCGGATGCCTTCCGTAATGCAGCATCGAACGCGGCAAGTGACTCCGGCTCGCGTGACACGGCACGCAGGACGTCGAGGCACATCACGTTGCCCGAGCCTTCCCAGATCGAGTTGAGCGGGGCCTCGCGATACAACCGGGGCATGATCGACTCTTCGACATATCCTGCTCCGCCGAGACACTCGAGCGCTTCGGCGACGAGTTGTGGTGTTCGTTTGCAGACCCAGTATTTCGAGATGGCGGTCGCGATCCGGGCGAACGCCTGCTCCTGCGGGTCGTCCACCGCATCGAAGGCGCGGGCCAGTCGCAGCATCAACGTCGTCGCTGCTTCGGTCTCGATGGCCAGATCTGCCAGAACGTTCTGCATGGCCGGTTGGTCGATGAGCAGCTTGCCGAACGCCTTCCGGTGCGCCGCATGATGGACGGCTTGTGCGGTCGCCTGCCGCATCAACCCGGCCGAGCCGGCGACGCAATCGAGCCGCGTGTGCTGGACCATCTCAATGATCGTCGGCACGCCCCGCCCTTCGTCGCCGATCATAATGGCCCATGTGTCGTGATACTCGATCTCGCTGGAGGCATTCGAGTGGTTGCCCAGTTTGTCCTTGAGACGTTGCAGAAAGAACCGGTTGCGTGTGCCGTCGGGGAGCCAACGTGGAAACAGGAAGCAGGACAACCCTCTCTCGGTCTGCGCGAGGGTCAGGAACGCGTCGCACATGGGAGCCGAGCAGAACCATTTGTGCCCAGTCAGCAGATACTCCTGTCCGCGTCCCCCCTGGCCAACAGGTCGAGCCGTCGTCGTATTGGCCCGTACATCGGAGCCACCCTGTTTCTCGGTCATGGCCATGCCGAGCAGTGCCCCCGTCTTCTGATCGACGGGTAAGTTGCGTCCGTCGTACTGCGTCGACGTGAGTTTCTTCACCCACTGGTCGCCGAACGCTCCCTCCTTCGCCAGCACGGGCACCCCGGCAAACGTCATCGTCAGTGGACAACCGACACCACTTTCGATGGGAAAGAACAGATAGTTGAGCGCAGCTCGGGCGACATGCGCCCCCGGTCGGCGATGATTCCACGGCAACGCATGAGCCTCCGCCTCCATACCGATCCGAATCAACTCATGCCAAGCCGGGTGAAACTCTACCTCGTCGATCCGATGCCCGATGCGGTCATGAGTCTGCAGGACCGGTCGGTTGCGATTCGCCTGAAACCCGAGCTTGATGAACTCCTCGGACGTCGCACGTCGTCCGAAGTCGGTCAGCCGATCGATGGCCCAACCGCCTCCCTCGCGCTCGATTCCCTCGACCAACGCTGCGTCCGAGCCGATGGCGTCGTAATCCACGAGAGGTGGCGGCTGATTCTCGACCTGATGTGTCGTGTACAGATTCGGAGCGTCGGCTGAGAGCATGGTCGATCCTCACTTCACAGCGTTTGACCCGCACGAATCGGGTCGGGCTGTAACCACGGCGGCGGACACATGGCGTCCATCTTCATCACATGTTCGTCCGGAATCAGCACCATCAAGGCGGCGATGGCATCCTCAATGTGACGGACTTGTTTGACGCCGACTACGAGTGACGACATGGCCGGCTGCTGAAGTGTCCAAGCTAAGGCGTACTGCGACATCGGCACATCAACCTCGTTTGCCAATTCCTGAATCGCTTCTAACTGGTCGAACCGGCTGTCATCGAACTCCCACATCCAGTCTGGCTTCTCCGCCGCTCGTGAGTCGGACGGCAGTGACTCGCCGCGACGGTATTTGCCGGTGAGCATCCCCCCCTGCAATGGCTGATACGGAGTCACGCCGATGTTGTGACGCTCGCAGAAGGCAAGGTCGTGATGAAACTCGCGCCGCAGCATGCTGTACGGAATCTGTGACGAGACGATTCGCGGTCCGCCCTGCCGGTCCGCGATCCAGAGCATCTCGCACAACTGTGCCGCGTTAAAGTTGGACGCTCCAATGAAGCGCGCCTTCCCCTGCCGGACGATGGTCTCCATTGCGGAGAGCGTGGTTTCCAGCGGAACGTGTTTGTCCGGCCAGTGCATGATGTACAGGTCGATGTAATCGGTCTGCAATCGTTGCAAGCTGCGATCAATTTCCCGCAGGATGTGACTCGGCGACAACCCCCGCTCTTGCGGACCATCACCCAGCGGGGCAGCGACCTTCGTCGCCAGCACCACCTCATCACGACGTCCTTTGAGCGCCTTGCCGACGATCGATTCCGCGACACCCCCCGGACTGCCGAGATACCGGGCATATCCCTCGTAGTTGTTCGCCGTGTCGATGAAGTTGATCCCGAGTCCCATTGCCTCATGGATGAGTGCGATCGAGTCCTGCTCAGAGACCGGATCGCCGAACGTCATCGTGCCCAGACAAACGGGCGTGACCAGCAAACCACTGGCGCCTAACTCACGAAGTTGCATGTCTTTACTTTCTGGTTCTAAGTTCACCGCCAAGACGCCAAGACAAACGGGTGGCATGGCGTCACTGCGATAGCCGGGTCGCCATGCTTGAGTGGAAATGTTCCCACATGCTCACCCGCCTGTCTGCGTGAGAGCATGCCACCCAAATCAACTTGGAGCCCTTGGCGTCTTGGCGGTTCATCCGACAATCTCGCTGATGTCAATCAGGTGCAGTTGTCTTCCTTCGTTCTTGTGGGGCGAGTCGATCACGACCAGTTTGCCGTTTCGACTGAAGCGGGGGTGCGTGTCGCAGCGCCATTCGCCCGTGTACTCCTTGGGCGAGTGGAAGTCACCCAGTTCGATGACTCGCCCGGTCTCCACGTGATAGAGATAGGGCGTCTGATTGCGTTGCTTGTCGGGGTAGGTGTCGTTGAGAATCCACTGGGCACCCGGCAGGTAGGTGCAGTGCCCATCGCGTTTCATGAGTTCGTTACCGACCGGCGTGATCTCGCCGCCTTCTCGGTCCTCAAATAGGAAGAACCCTCGCCCGTGAGGCTGCTGTTCCGAGAAGGCGAGGATGTGCTGGGGGTCTCGCCAGATGAAGTGCGACGTCAGCCCGTTGTCATCGACGACGCGGATGTCGCTGCCGTCGGGGGCTGCGGTGAACATGCGGGTGAGACGGTTCCCCTGCGGATATCGCCAACGGTGCAGAAAGATGAACCGTGAGCCATCCGGACTGAAGAGCAGATGATTGAAGTAATGCTTGACTCCCGGCTCCTTACGAGGAATCTCGCCCATCTCCGCGATCTGATTGAGCGAAATGATCAGCTCGGTCTCACCCGTCTCCAGGTCGACACGGGTGATGCCTGCGTCCTCTGGGGCGAGATCATCCGCGTGTGGGTCCGCGAAGCCGACATAGCCATAACCGGGGCGGACATCGTTGATGCGGCGGAAGTCAGCAGTCACCGCCGTCTTGCCGTCTGCACTGACAGTGTAAACCGGCGACGGAATCGTGCGCTTCTCACCGGTCTGAACGTCAAGCAATCGGCTGACGTACTGCCCGTCCTCGCGATCGTTCCAGATGATGGTCGACTTGGTCCCCGGGACCCATTGCAACATGCACCCCTGCTGCCACCCCCACGCGGTGCTCTGTCCCAACTCGATCCACTTGTCGCCATCCTGCAGGTCGACCATGCCGATATTGATCATATCATCCGGCCGCGGTGACCGATGCTCGAAGTCGACCTCCATGCCGAGCACGTAACGGTTCGTGGGGTCGAACTCCCACTTGTCGTAGTAGCCGAACCAGTGATGCTTCGGACCGTATGTAATGACGCGTGTCGGCACCTGATGGACGGAGTCCGCAGCTTGAGAGATGTCCGAAGACGCGAGGAACGTGCCAGCGAGTCCACTTCCGGCCACCTTCAGCCAGTGTCGTCGTGAAAGTCGGTGAGGACATGTTTCGAATTGTGACAACTCAGGGCTCCTGGTTCTGCAATGGATTTCGGTGGAGAAGGCGCCTCACTCGACTTGCTGAGTGTCGTCGTTCGGAGACCCAAGTTCGTGGAGCAGTTGGATCGCCGCATCAACCATTTCTTCTCCGCTCCCTGAGACGATGCGGGAGTTGACTGTTTCGTAGCTTCCTTCCACGAATGCCCTTCGAGTGGGGATGTATCCGGGAGCGTCGTTAGCCAGTTCGATGACGATGGTCGTCTCGAACGGCGAGACCTGTTTGATGGCGAGCCCCAGATCGACGAAGACTTCGCCCGGCAACGTCACGATGGCGACGTCGTTGCTGAGGCGAAACACTTGCACTTCCAACCCGATTGTTTCGCTTCCGCGGAGTTGTGCAGCCATGATCGAGTACGCTTTGACGCGCTCGAGAAACGGCACTCCCGAGTCGTCAACGCGGTCCATCATGGCACGGGCGAGATCAATCTCTTCGGCCGTGAATTTCTGCAATTTCACATCGACGACTGCACGTGCTACGGCCAGCGATGGCTGCGAAACGTCTTTCAACTTCGGCAATTCCTCGGCGACCGTTTGACCCAGCATCGAACCGATCTCGTTCGTCTTACGGCGTCCCTCGGGGGCAGGCTTCGTTACATCGATGTGATTGATGTCGCCGCAGGTGCCCGCTCCGAACAATGAAATAAAGGTGTCACCGTAGCTCTCGTGTAACACCTCCTGCACGTAACGGGGATAATCTGCTGAGTACATCGATCCCCCCAGCGTGTCCAGATGCAACGCAAAGGCGACGATTGCGGCTTGCGGAGTCGTAGCGTCCTGTGGAGTGAATGAAACAAGCCCCACCTCCGGATCGATCGGTCCTGCTGGACGGACGATGTTGGGATTCAAATGACCTGGATTGAACCGAACCGGCCCGGAAGTCATGTGAAACCGTCGATTGAACGACAGCCGATCCTCATTGGCGTAACCGGCATGCAGGGAGACTGGCTTGAGATTCTCCTGGGCGATCATCACCGCTCGGACGAGACGTCCTGTCAACTCGGTCGGATAGTCGGTCACTTCGTACGGATCGCCCCCTTTTTGAGCGACCTGATGCTCGTGAAAGTGTTGTCGCAGGGCACCAAAGTACATCGGCCCGGTGTGCGAATGAGTCGCTGCAATGGAGATGTGTTCGGCCGGGATGCCGGTGATCTGCTGAGTCTGCGTCCTCGCCCGCTGCGAGACGTCATGTGAGATGCCAATGAGGTCACAGAACACGATGGCTGCCTGCGTGTCCCCCTGCCGCATCACAACCGCCTTCGCCAGCAGCGGGTCGAGGGTGCCCGTGTTCAGCCGTTCGCTGAAGTAGCCGCTCATCCGATACCCGGAGACCGGTGTGATATCCACGACGCCCATGCCCGCCTCGAACTGATCACCGGCGAACGTGGGAGGGGCTTGAAGGACGAGGCAAATAACAAGAAGGACGATGCAGAGCAATCGCATGATGGGTGTCCCCGGGATGGCGTCGATGCAGTCACACATCGTATGGCGTGATGTCTCAGGGGAAAAGTCGATCGGGATGTCAACCCTGTGAGGATGGAGTTTGTGGCGACTCACCGAGAGTAAACCGACGGAGATTCGTGTATACTTCAGGAACCAAGCTGTCGTATTGACTAAGGGGGATCATGTCCGTCGGAATCCAAGCTCCTGTGACAATTGCTGAGTTGATCGACCAACTCGGTGTGTCGGCTGATCGTATCCGGTACCAACCACTTCCCGGAACAGCGACCGAATCCGACGTGATCGCATTATGCGATCAGAACATCTACTGTGAACTCATCGACGGCGTACTGGTGGAGAAGGTTGTGGGACAGTATGAATCTCGAATGGCAGCTTGGCTCGTCTATTACCTCCTCGATTTCGTGGAGAAGGGTCACGATATTGGCGTCGTTCACGGTGCGGATTCGCCGCATCGTTTTTTTGCTGGACAGATCCGCTATCCCGACGTGGCGTTCGTCTCCTACGATCGACTGCCGGAGGGACGTCCCACGCATGAGCCGATCGCTCCCTGGGTCCCCAACCTTGCCGTGGAGATCATCAGTCAGAGTAACACACCGCGCGAAATGCGGGACAAGGCCGAGGTCTACTTTGCTTCGGGCGTCGAGTTGGTATGGTATGTCTATCCCACCACGAAGACCGTGGACGTGTACACATCCCCCGATGCAGTCACGACGCTGACCGCGGATGAGTCACTTGATGGTCAGCACGTCCTGCCGGGCTTCACTCTGTCGATCCGCAAGTGGTTCGACAAGGCGGAGTAAGTATTCCTCCCGTTGCCAAACTATTCGACAGACCACGGACGAACGCCTGTGAATCCTCTCGACGAACTGTCTCGACTGACATCCCTGTTTCCGGAAGACAAGCCGCTGTTTGCTGAGGTTGAGTACGTGGCGAAGTCACTTGTGCCCGAGCCGTACAAACAAATGCTCGTGCATGACCATCATATGACAGTCACCATGGAGGAGTATCACGGTTGCTCGGTCGAAGTGCGGGTGCTCGATCGTAAGTCGGAGGGGGACATCTATTGTCGTAAGATCGTTTTGCTGAAGGAGGGGACGGACGAAGTCGTGCAGTTTGGCTTTGTGAGGTTCGACTTTCAGTACGTGACGGAGGCAGTGAAAGAGGCGATTGTCTCCGAGGAAATTCCATTGGGCCGCGTGCTGATCAATCACAACGTCCTGCGTCACATCGACTTGGGAGCCATATTGAGAATCACCGCTGGGCCGGGGTTGGCGAAGTCGCTACAAATGAGGGAAGGAGCTGAGACATACGGACGTCTTGCGACCATTTTTTGCGACAAGCGCCCAGCGGTCGACTTGTTTGAAGTCTCAGCACCACTGGTGGATGAGTGAGACGGTTAGTTCTTTTCTCAGGAGACGGACTTTTCACTTCACATTGTTCCGTAGAGCGTGCATCCGACGATGTCCGGTTATGATTCTTTGACTTCCGCATGATTCAATCTGAATACCCGCCCTCTGAGTATTCCGAACAGTCGATCGCTGAGCGATACGATGTGATCGTCATCGGCGGCGGCCCCGCCGGTGCGACAGTCGGAGCGCTACTCGCGGACCAGGGACATTCTGTGCTCATCTTGGAACGCGGGACAATCCCGAGGTTTCACGTCGGCGAGTCGCTCATCCCGGAGACGTACTGGCCGTTGAAGCGGCTGGGGTTGCTCGAACAGTTGAAGGCCAGTGCCTTTCCCAAGAAGTTTAGCGTGCAGTTTGTGTCCGACGGATGGAAGGAGTCGGCACCATTCTACTTTGATGAGCATGACCCGCACGAGAGTTCGCAGACGTGGCAGGTCGAACGGGCCGACTTCGATAAGATGCTTCTGGATAACGCGATTGCCAAGGGGGCAAAACTCAGAAGCCGATCGCATGTTTTGGACGTGCTGACCGAGAACGAGCAAGTTGTCGGCGTGAAAGTGAAACTCGCTAACTCCTCAGGACAACAAACAGACGTCCGTGAAATCCGGAGCCGAGTTGTGTGTGATGCGAGCGGCGGCTCTGCATTCCTCTCGACGCGAATGAAGCTCAAGCAGTCCGACCCTCTGTTAAGAAAGGGGACGATCTGGACATACTTTCGCGGTGCTCAGCGGGACGCTGGCAAGGACGAGGGGGCAACACTGATCATGCAGACAGAGGGGAAGCGGAGTTGGTTCTGGTACATCCCCCTTCGAGACGACATCGTCAGCATCGGATGCACGGGAGACATGCCGTACATGTTTCCGAAAGGATCGACACCCGAGGAGACGTATCACCGCGAACTGGAACGTTGTCCAGCTCTTCAAAAGCGGCTCGCCAATGCGACCCGGTGCATGGACTTCTTCACAACGAAGGATTACTCCTATCGATCGAAGCAGGCAGCAGGAGACGGATGGGTGCTTGTGGGCGACGCGTATGGCTTCATCGACCCGGTGTATTCGTCAGGTGTCCTGCTGGCGTTGAAGGGTGGAGAGTTCGTGGCCGACGCGGTTCATGAGGCACTCGAGGCAAACGATCTCTCCTCCGCGATGTTGGGAGCATGGAAAGCGACGTACGATGCGGGTGTCGAGAACTTCCGGCGGCTGGTGTATGCGTTTTACACTCCCGACTTTCATTTTGGTGAGTTCCTGCGGGTGCACCCCGAATACAAATCGAACCTCGTAGATGTTCTGACGGGTGCAGTCTTCAAGCCTGGCGTCAGCGAGATGTTCGACGTGATGGGTGACATCCGTCCGGAAACGGTCGAGCCAAGCCTTCCTGAAGCGACGGGGTCGTAATCGCATGGCTGCCAAGAAGGGCAAATCCAAGAAGTCCCCCGAAGACCCAAACTCGCGTGTTGTGTGTCGCAATCGCCGCGCAAGGCATAACTACGAGATTCTGGAGGAGATGCAGTGCGGCATCGCTTTGAAAGGGAGTGAGGTCAAAAGCATCCGGAACAACAAAGTCTCGCTGGAGGAAGCGTATGCCCGCGTGAGCAACGGCGAAGTCTGGCTGCACGGCTGCGACATTGCCGTCTATCCGCAGGCAAATGTGATGAATCACGAACCGCGTCGCATCCGCAAGTTGCTGCTGAAGCGAAGCGAAATCCGCAAGTTTGCCGAGGGGGGAACGCAGCAGGGACTCACTTTGGTTCCCTTGAAGATGTATTTCACTCGTGGACTGGTGAAGGTCTCACTCGCAGTGGCGCGCGGACGCAAGCAGCACGACAAACGTCAGAAGCTCAAACAGGCAGACGACCGTCGGTCGATGCAGGCCGCTCTAAAGCGCGCTCATTGATCGTGGAATCAATCGACGCGATGCCCGGGAGTGTTGTTTTTCGTCAATGAGCAAACGGGTACGCTTCGTTCCGTTCGTCGAAGTCGCTGTCCGTAAGTTGAGCCTGCCAGTTGATGTTCTCGTAGCGATAATGCTCGACAAACTCGCTTCCGGTTCCGCCCTCCGTCCATCCGTGATTCGTGATGCTCACGAGTGCGTAGGTATCCTGATCGATCAGCAGATCGGACAGTGCATAATCGGGCTGTTCGACGGGGGATCCGAATTTCACGAATTGGCGAATGCAGGGTCGACCTTCGAATTCGGAGGTCGTAATCTCAGCTTCGACAGCGCCGTTGACAGGGAATTCCGCGACGACCCGCTTGAGCCGCTCCGCAAGTCTGAGCATGCCGAGTTGTGTCACGGGATAACGTGAATCCTTCATGGCGAGTCGGCTGTCAGGCGGCAATCGCCACACCGGACGCAGTGATGCGAACCCGCGCGATTTGTGGGCCAGTAGTTTGTTGTCCGATTGTCCTTCGACAAACAGGACCTGTTGACTCCCGTCCAGCCAGTTCATGTGAACGCCGAATGGTTCGTGCCGAATCTTGATGTCGACGTGCTCCTCATCTCTCACAGATCCATACTTCCGAATCTGCCGAACCCATCGTGCCGTGTAACCTTCGATCTTCCTCAGTTTCTGGATCGAGCGTTCGAGATTTCTGTAGCAGTCAATCAGGAGAGGATTCAGTTCAGGTAATTCGATCGTGACAGCGACCTTCTCGCTGTCTGGAGAGGAAACCGTCGAGGATGCGACGGGGGCAGTGCCGCCCGCGAGAGGTGCCGAGGGTGTCGCGACGGCGACCACGGGTGACTGATCGTCCGCGACGACCTTGTTGGAAGTGAAGGCATGGAAGACGTGAATCGTGCCCAGAGCAAACATGCAGGCAGTTACCGCCAGCAACACGATCAACCCTAACGGTTTCCACATGACCTTCCCCGCCCAGTCGTCAGATCATAGAAATGTCATACTCCACTATATCCCCAAACAGGCACTTTCTATGCCAAGATTTCTCACGCTAGCCAGAATCATACCAAACTACCGACACGTCAGGATATGACTTGCCGAGGTAACTTGTTCGCGGAGATGCGGTGCGGAAAGAGTGCAACGTACGAGATGGGATTTGTTGATGAATCGAAACATTCCCCGTCATTGGTCATGAACAGCTTCTCCGGGGCTTCGCGACCTTGCGTATTGGCCGATTCGCCCCGGATTGACACCGCAGGCGAATTGCGATCCGGGCACACCCGAGACCCTGTAGCTGATGACCCCATGGCATCCGTTTGATCGAATGTCCCTCATGGTAAATCTCAGATCTTGGCTCGAAGTGTGTATCACCTTGTTTCCATACTTGGGATTGAGAGACTGGAAACGACAAGAGTGACTCATTATGCTACATGTTCGAAGTCCCTCCGGCGACGCTTATGCCTTGCTTCGATGACAATCTGGAAAACGTCTGCTCATCCCAAGTGGGTGTACGCCTGTTTCGACTGGAGGTCGGCTTCTGTGAATTGATCCTTCAAACTTCTTGACCCCTCCTTGCCAGAGGGGAATGATTCTCAATCAGTCCGTTCAGCGTTTGCCTGATTAAGCCACATTAAGACGAACGAGACCCTCATGTTACTTCTCATCATCCGCATCACCTATTTGATCATTGCTGCGGGTGCCGTTGCCACATACACACTCAACGTCGGTCCCGGAACTCCCGAAGTTGTCAGCGAGCATCCGGTGTGGTCGTTTTCGCTTCTATTGTTGCTGGCCTCGTCGGTGATTCTGGTGGATATGCTGATCCCAAAGAAGCGGATCGAGATCATGTCGGCAATTTATTTCGGACTGCTGATCGGAGTGCTTCTGAGTTTCATGATGACACAGGCATTGGGCCCTTTGTTTGCCATGAGAGATTTGTGGGGGAATGATGGGGCCGCCTTTCAGGCCGGTGTGATCATGCTCAGCCTTCTCGTGCTGCCTTACCTTTGCATCTCGTTGCTGTTGCAAACCAAGGATGATTTCCGTTTCGTGATTCCTTATGTCGAGTTCTCCAGAGACCTCAAAGGTGGACGGCCCTTAATTATCGACAGCAGTGCATTAATCGACGGGCGTGTGGCGGACGTCGTCGATACTCGGATTCTGGATGTGGAACTTGTTGTGCCCAAGTTCATCATTCAGGAGGTCCAGGACATTGCAGACAGCCACGACAAGCTGCGTCGCAGTCGCGGGCGCCGTGGGCTCGACGTCCTGCGAACACTCCAGCAGGACCCTAAAGTCGACATTCACGTGCACGAGTCGGACACGACTCAGTCGAAAGGGCGATCAGTCGATCAACGACTGGTCGAGCTTGCCAAATCGCTCAATGGACGTGTGTTGACCAACGATTTCAATCTCAATAAGGTTGCAGGCGTGCAAGGCGTGGAGGTGGTCAACCTCAATGACGTCGCGAACGCTTTGAAGCCTCGCTTCATTCCTGGTGAGCATATTGAGATCAAACTCATCAAAGAGGGGGAATCGGCCGGTCAGGGAGTCGGTTATCTGGACGATGGGACGATGGTCGTGTGCGAGAACGGCGGACATGACATCGGTAAACAGGTCAGCCTCGTTGTCACCAGCGTGCTGCAAAACAGTGCAGGCCGAATGATTTTTGGTCGCATCGAGCCGCAGGCGACCGGCGACAAACGTCAGCCGCAGCACAGCTGATCGATCATTCAGAGTCGGAAGTTGCGTTCGATGGCACGTCGGCTTCGCGAGAGATCAGAGCATCGTGAATCCTCGCAAACGTCTTTGTTCCGATGCCCGGAACGTGATCCACCTCTTCAATCGAAGCAAATGGGCCATGCTCGTCGCGGTATGCAACGATTCGGCGTGCCATTGTCTCACCAATTCCGTCGAGCTGCATCCACTCAACCCACGTCGCGGTGTTAACGTCAACGACGAACCGATAATGCTCCCGCTCCGGACGATTGACAGTCAGGTTGGCCGGTTGCCAGCCGACGATGCGAATCCAGTTGACGAGCATCAGGACAAAGGCAACGACCAGAAACGCGGAGATGACGCGGCGGTCGCCGCTTGTGAAACCCCATGTCGGCTGAAAGTCAGATCTTCCCAGATCTCCCTGTGATGGGCGGATCGTGGTGGATGACGTTTTTTCCAACCTCGGCGCGTGAACATCAAACCCGCCTCCGTCACCGACTTGTGACTTCGTCTCGGATGACGATGACGGTTCCATAGTGCCTCAATCCAAGGATTGGTTCATGGATCGGAGTAATGCGCGGATTCAGCTCATCATCGTATCATCGGTGGAACCGCCGCCGCCAGCCACCTATAACCTGCGGAGAGCAAAGTATATTGACGAACTCCTCGTAAGGATTGATCGACGCTTATGATTCTGGATCTTTTCAAACTGGGTGGTCGCGTCGCCGTCGTCACGGGCGGCGGACGCGGACTCGGACAGGCGATGGCGGTCGCCTTAGCACAGGCGGGGGCAGATATCGTCAGCGTCACGCGCACGGCCCAGTCGGAGGAAACACGCCGTCTCGTCGAAAGTTGCGGGAGAAAGTTCATTGATATTCAGTGCAACCTCGCCCTGCCGGATGCGCGTGGCGGACTGATCGATCGGATCGCTGCCCAGACGGGACGAGTCGACATCCTCGTGAACAATGCGGGCATCTTCCAACGACACCCACCCGAAGAGTACCCGCTTTCCGAGTTCGACGAGTTGTTGCAGGTCCACCTCCACGCTGCATTCGATCTTTCACAACAGGCCGCTCCGGCGATGCTCGATCGTGGTCGAGGCAAGATCATCAACATCGGTTCGGTCCTGACGTTTGAGGGGGGCCTCAACATCCCGGCCTATGCAGCGGCCAAACATGGACTGGCCGGGCTGACCAAGTCACTTGCCAACTCCTGGAGCCAACGGGGGATCAACGTCAATTGCATCGCTCCCGGTTATTTCGACACGCAGGTGGTCAACTCGCTGAAGGACGACCCCGTGCGTGGACCGCAGATTCTTGATCGCATCCCGGCTGGCCGATGGGGTGATCCTGACGAACTTGGCGGACTAGTCGTCTTCCTGGCGTCGGATGCCTCGAATTACGTGCATGGCAGCGTGATCGCCATTGATGGTGGATGGCTCGCCCGGTGAGTTCGCGATGGACATCTCCGTCATCATCCCAGTGCTGAACGAGGCAGCGATCATCGCTGACACGATTCAACGAACTCGGGATCTGGGAGAGTGTGAGATCGTCGTCGTTGATGGCGGCAGCGAAGATGGGACGACTGAAGCGGCATCATCAGCGGATCGTTGCTTGCCATCGTCCAGAGGTCGGGCCCGTCAGCAGAACGCGGGGGGCGCGTTGGCAACCGGAGATGTGTTGCTGTTTCTGCACGCCGATTGCTGGCTCGAACCGGGAGCGTTCGACGCAGTCCGAAGAGCGCTCGCAGATGAGCGATGTGTTGCCGGCTGCTTTCGTCAGCGAATTGACAACGACGGATGGGCATATCGACTCGTCGAGCGAGGCAACGCACTACGCGTTCGTGTGCTGGGTTGGATCTACGGCGATCAGGCCCTCTTTATCCGCAAAGAAGTGTTCGACCGCGTGGGGGGATTTCCCCAAGTGGACCTCATGGAGGATCTCTATCTGGCCAAACGGCTCAAACGTGAAGGTCGTATGCGACTGATTGATCATGCTGTCCACGTCAGCCCCCGTCGCTGGCAACAGATAGGCCTCATACGTCAGACACTCCGCAACTGGATATTCATCGCGCTGGCAGCATGCGGAGTATCGCCGACAGTGTTAGCACGGCACTATTCCGATGTTCGTTCGAGTTTTTGAGCACCGCAACTTCTGCCCGACATGAATCGCGGGGAAGAGTAGTACATCATTGAGTGCTGAGTGCGTAACGTTTCCTAGTGACGGAGAGTCCATCTGGACATTGATTGGTCGTTCCTTGTTTGGCTCCATATCCCAGATGGTCAAGGACTTCGTAGAAAACAACAACGAATTGAAGCAAATCGAGTCGATCTGCCGGACAATCGGTCGCTACAACGAGTTTCAGGACGAGATTTTACTTCAAGCGACGCCACGTTTGGGAACACCAAATCCTTGACAGATTGATGATCACACATGAGTTTGTGAAGACAGCACGGTCAGGAGAGTGGACACAGGTTTCACGGAGCGAGAATCGTGGAGGAACGAGTGCTGATCTTCGTGTATGGCACGCTCATGCGTGGTCAATCGCGAGCGGCGGCGCTTGCCGATCAGCGATTCGTCTCCGAAGTTCAAACCCAGCCTGAGTATCGACTCTACGTTTGTGGCAACTATCCTGGGCTTGTGGAACACGAGAACGGACGGAGCATTCACGGCGAGTTGTGGTCGGTCAACGAGGAATGCGTTGAGCGATTGGATCGAATTGAAGCCGTCGACGAGGGGTTGTATGTGCGTCGATCCGTGCGTCTGATGAGTCCTCACGACCAGTCAAGCGTGCAGACATATCTCTATGCACAGCCGACCAATGGCCTGCGAGACTGTGGAGATCGATGGATCACCTCCGTTTAGTCCCACATATCAAATGTGGGGCTAAACCGGGTGTGGGGCGAAACGATTTGCGAACTACTCGGTTGCTGCGAGTTTGGTGTCCGAATCGACCGGCGTCCATTTTGTTGATGGCTTCACATCAAGCCGAGCGACCTGCGGGGCATGGAATCGCACTGAGTAGAAAGCCCGACGACGATCCGGAGCGACACTCCGAGCCAACTCGGTTTTGAGATCCAAGGGTCGAATGTGGGCATCCTTGGGCGTGTCAGGTTCACCCAACTCCGTGTCATCGATGGATGGCTCATGATCGGCGGGTTGCTGGTCGTCTCCCGCCGGATTCTCAACACTTTTTGACTTGATCGTTTCTTCAATCTCGTCGTCAACTGGAGGCTTCTGAACGCCCTGATTGAACAGTGCGCCGTCATCAAAATTATCGAAGCCTCCTCCCCCGCCCCCGCTGCCGGCAGGAAGCACTTCGTTACCGCCTGAACCACCTCCGCCTTGTCCCGATGAGCTATTTCTTCCTGCAGGAACCGGGTCACTGAATCCTCCGGTATCCGCGTTTCCGCCGGGTGTTTCACTCTTGTAGGTCGATGGATTCGCTTTTTCGATGTATGGGTCGTTCTTGGGCGTGGTCTCTCCCACAGCTGGTTGGCTACCAGATGTGCAATCGGTGCCGCAGCCGATGCTTGCGATGCCGCAACCTCCGGAGCAGGACGAGAGTCCGCAGGAGCCGCAGCTGAGACCACCGCAACTCTGGCCGCAGGGGGCACAGCTCGTGCCGCACGATGTCCCACAGGCGGAGCCGCAGTAACTCGGTGCGTAGAGCGAGTAGGACGGGGCGTAATAGGCGTATCCGCGATAGGCGGTCGAGTAGCCTTGATATCCGCAACATTGAGAGCAGGAGCCACAGCCGCCGCACGATGCTCCGTAACCGTAAAGTCCGCCGTAGTAGGTGGCGTAACCTCCATATCCGCTACCGTAGCCGTACCAGTTGAAAAAGGCTCCGTCGGCAGGGGCGGAAAGTGAGGCTGTAAGGAGGAGTGCACAGGTGCTTCCCAGCAGGCGTTTCGCGAGGGGCGTCATCATCGGGCTAATCCTTGTCAGGAGTGCAACAATCTCAGGGGCAGCGGATGGGTGGCTTGTCTGTTTCCAATGTGAATCAACCGGAACGTGGCCAGGAAGGCAAAGAATTCCGGATCCTGTCGATCGATTCGGCATTCCGTTCTAACCGGGTTGGATAGGGAAAGTCAACGACCCGCCGCCCTGCGATCATCGAGAGAAACGGAATCGTGCCCGTCCCCGTGGCGGAATCGACTGATAGGCATAGGTTTGGGGCGACACAGCCGTGTGAGCAGAATACGACCGCCCAGAGAATCTGCATCCCCATTCACGGTTCATCCGGATCAGGCCGATAAGAACGATAGGAATCATTACCCGATCATGAGGGTTCGTTGAGCGATTTGGGCCAGCAACGATGGTCCGGTCGAACTCCCGAACGTTCGGCTGAGGCCGATTGACTCACAATCTCGATCGAGTCGTGGTTCGCATCAGATCTCGCAAGGAGTGCAGGAGATGTTCGTGTCGATTCGCAAGGGACTGTTGATGGGACTGCTGGCCATGATGCCGGCAAGCGTGGACGCCGGGCTCTTCGCACCGTTCTGCTGCGATGGATGTGGACCACGTCCCTGGATCGGGTTCTCGTTCGCACTTCCGCTGCTTACGCCTTGCGATTTTGGACTGTGTTGTCGCCCTCGATACGACGGCTGTTACCCGAATTACGGTGGGTGTTACAGCGGCTGCGGCCCTGCGTATCCGGCTCCCTTGAGTTACGGATGTGGTGTCACCCCCGGCTGCGGTGACTGCGGCACAAACATCGCTCCTCCCATCACGACCGTTCCTTCCATCCAACCAACCGCACCGCTCCTCCCACCGGCCACTCCGGGACCGGCGTTCCCCGAAACAGGCTACCTTCCGAATCCCTGCGCTCAACCGGTGTGTCAGACGACGCTGCAACCTCAGCAATTCACGACCTACCAGAATGTGCCGACCACGCAATATCGACGAGAGGCATACACCGAGCATGTGCCGGTGACGACGTATCAGCCGCAAGTTCGATACCGGGATGTAGCATACACGGTCAATCGTCCCGTCGCCCAGACGTTTACGCAGTATGTGCCACAGACTCACGTGAGCTACGCACCACAGTATCCGGTCGCCTCGGCACCGTGCAGCACCTGTAATCAAGGCACGGCCTATGGCTTGACTCCTCAATTTGCGGCACCCGGAATGTATTCGTCGACCATTGGTGGGATCCCTGTCTACGAGTCGCCAACGATGAGCGCCGGTGTCCCGACACCCATCGCGTTGCCGCAATCGGCCGAAGCATCGCAGGTGCCGGCTGCCACGCTTCAGCCACCTCAGCAGACATCGTCGTCGCAGGAGAACTGGCAGTCCATCCCTCAGCGGCACGCTCAGGCCGAGACCTCTGTGCAGCAGATGGGTCATTGGATGCCTCAAGCCGAGCCCCGTCGTCTCCCGATACATCGGTCGATCTTCCAACCGGCTCCTTCGGCGGCCACCGTCTGGCAGTCCCCCTGGTTGCGATGACCTGAGCTTCCGATCGCGGGGCAATTCGTTGACCCGCTACTCGCCGCGAAACCGCAAAAACTCACTGCGATCGGTCGGAGCAGCCTTCGTTATGGTTGGGAAAAGGCTGTAACGATTCTGCCTTGTTTTCTGGGTGAAACAGGCGAATCCGCTGTGTCCCAACGGTTTCCCGACCCTCTCTCCGGTCTTTCCGCGCAACCGGCATTCTCTGCCGGTCTTTCGAAGTTGGGCAGAAATTGCCGGTCTTCACATCCGGAGGGGCCATTCGTGACGGCGATATATGACCTTAGTGGTCCGGTTCGCCTTGTGCTTCAGGTCGACCGTGCCCATTGGGCCAACTTGTTCGCCCTGCGCCCCCCCTGAAGACTCGGAGCCGAATCTCATGAAACAGCCATCTTGGGCACTCTTTGCCGCAGTTGTTCTCGCAGGCCAGATGGGTCTGCATTTGATGACGACTCAGCCACTCCACCGACGAATCGACGGACTCACAGCAGAAGTCGCACGTTTGCATGCCGGCATCGAGAACATCGCTGGCTCCGCTGATAACACCTCGCAGGCGAATGATCTCCTTTCCAATCTGACCGTCCAGGGTGAACGGGTTCGCGAAGCACGTGTCGCCATTGATGAGATGCGACGATTTGAGCGGGAAGTTCGCTCACAGGGGCATGCAGCCGGTCACACGCTCAACCTTGTTCGCAACATTGGACGCTTGCAGGACGAGATCATCCAGCAAGGGAGTCAGATCACACAACTCGAAGATTCACTCGACGACCTCTCCGCATTCCAGATGCAAGTCCACGGGCTGACGTCGGCTGCCGCTCGTGAGTTCGTAGGGGTGGACCACGCCACGCAGCTGGTCAAGGAACTGGGGGCACTCAAGCAGGACGTGGAGATCCAAGCGAAAGACCTCGAACTCGCCTCGGAGAACCTCCGACAACTCGGCGCCCTGAAGACACGAGTTGCGATCGAGGCAGTCGATCTCGAGATTGCCGAGGCTCAATTTGCACGACTCGTTGACCTGAAGGAGTCGGTCGCTCAGGTTTCTTCCGACCAGATTAACACGGCCGAGATGCGGTTGAACGAGCTGACGTCGCTGAAGCAGATGATTATCGAGGGTGGCGAGGACCTTGCGATGGCGCTCGGCTTGAGTGATTCGCTACTCAGTTTGAAGAATTCACTGCTCACGCGCGGTGGACGGGTCGACGTGGCTCGCAAACACGCTGACGGCCTGCTCAGCCTCGAAGATGCGCTCGCTGATGACGCTCATCTCAGCATCGGTCATGCTCAGGAGAACCTCGACGCGCTCGTCGCGATTGAGAAACGACTCGTGTCACAAGACGAACAGATCATCGCGGCTGTCGAATCACTGGAACTGATGTCCGATCTTCAGAACGAGTTCGTCGCGAGTGTCGGTGGGTTGGACACCATTCGACGCGGTCTGATGGAGTTGGCGATGCTGGAGAGCACGGTCGTGCGGACCGTCGCCAGCCTGGAGCCGTTGATGGATTTGACGAATCTCCGCCGCCTCAGTGCGGATGACCTGCAGGTCGTCGCGAGGGGAATGCTCGAACAGCGGGCGTCACGCGTTGCTGCCTGCGACCCCGAGGTAGCACCGTCTTCAAACTCGAACGATCGATTTGACACGCTAGTCCCCTATCCTCCCTCGGATGACTGACCGCTGAAGAGTCCGAGCAGGGTGACGGCTTGATCCGCCTGTCTGCATTCAGAGAAAAGAACGCCCGGTTGCCTGAGTCGCAGCCGGGCTTTTTTGTCGATGATTGAGAACTCGGAAATGACAACACCGTCGTTGCCATGAGTTTCGACCTTCATCTTTCGACCTTCGCCCCTGCGTCGTCACGGCTTGCGCGATTCTGTCGATTCTGCGGTCTGCGGTGGCCCATCAGAGTGTGGCAGTTTTTCAACACTAGGAAGATTTGCCCCTCTCCAGCCCGTGAACGTGAGCTAGGTTTTCTGGATTCTGGGATGTTGTGCGCTCGCCGCTCAACATCTCTTGAACTGTTCCCCCTGTTCAGTTGTTCAATTCAGAGACCGCTTCCCCATGAGTCAATCCACGAATCACCCACCTCGATCAGGCCACTCATCCCGGCTCAGTGGCGGCCAGTCGGCAGAGGATTTCGAAATCCTGAAGACGCATATTCACGGCAAGCTCGTGGACAAGCTCGACTTGTCCAAGCTGGGTGAACTTGAGGGAGATACGCTCCGCCGTGAGATTCGCCTCGTCGTCGAGCACCTCTGCGATACCGAGAACCCGCTGCTCAACCGTTCGGAGCGCGAACGGCTGATCGAAGAAGTCCTTGACGAAACATTCGGATTCGGTCCGCTCGAACTCCTCATGAAGGAAGAGGGGGTCGCGGACATCATGATCAACGGTCCGAAGAACGTGTTTGTGGAAAAAGGAGGACGTGTCCAGCGATCCTCCGTCACGTTCCGCGACAATGAACACCTCCTCCAGATTCTCGATCGGATCGTTTCACGTGTCGGTCGGCGAATCGACGAGACATCACCCATGTGTGACGCCCGTCTCCCGGACGGCTCACGACTCAACGCGATCATTCCCCCGCTCGCCCTTGATGGTCCGTCACTCACCATTCGTAAATTCGGCTCCAACCCGCTGACACTGGAAGGGCTGCTCAACTTCGGTGCTTTCACACCGGAAATGGTGATGTTCATGGAAGGTGCCATGAAGGCTCGACTGAACATCATCATTTCAGGCGGTACCGGCTCCGGTAAAACAACGTTGCTCAACACGTTGTCGAGCTTCATCCAGCACGATCAGCGAATCGTGACGATCGAAGACGCGGCAGAACTCCAGTTGCAACAGGAGCACGTGCTCCGTCTCGAAACGCGACCGCCGAACATTGAAGGCAAAGGCAAGGTGAGTGCAACCGATCTCGTGAAGAATGCCCTGCGTATGCGTCCTGACCGAATCATCATTGGCGAATGTCGTGGTCCGGAAACGCTCGACATGCTTCAGGCAATGAATACAGGTCACGACGGCTCACTGACAACGGTTCACGCCAACAACCCGCGAGATGCTGTCTCTCGTATCGAGACGATGGTCACGATGGGTGGGGTCGAACTGCCCTTGAAGGCGATTCGTCACCAGTTCTGTTCGGCAGTCGACGTCATCATCCAGGCCAACCGTTTGCAAGGAGGACCGCGTAAGGTTACACACATCACCGAAGTGCTCAACATGGAGCAGGACACGGTCATCATGCAGGACATCTTCCTCTTTGTGCAGGAAGGCATTGATGAGAACGGCAGGGCTCACGGCCACTTCCAGTCCACAGGAGTCAGACCATCTTGCATGGGACGACTCGAATCGGCAGGAGTCCGCCTTCCTGCAAACTTGTTCTCGGCACGATCGCTCGGATGAGGAAACCATTTCCAGAAGGGCCACCACGTGACCACGGCAATCGAAACGTCGCAATCCTTCACATGGCTATCGACTGCACTTCACTGAATCCTTCTTAGACAGAGTCCGTATTATGTCGCTGATTCTTGTTTCAATCGCAGCCTTCGTCGGCGTCACCGCACTTGTGTTCGCGGTCTCGTCGATGTTCGTCGACTTCACCGACCGTGACCTCGAAAATCGCCTCCAAGTATTGACTGGCAAGAAGGCGGCTGAGGAAGCGAACCAGGTCACCAAGGAAGTACTGATTGCCGAAGGTGTGAGCGGACTCGCGGGAATTGCTGACAAGTTGATGGAGAAGTTCAGTAACCTGAAGCTGTTGTTCGTCCAGGCCGACTCACCAATTTCTCCCGCCAAATTCTTCGCGATCACAGTCATCTGCGCAGTTGTGGGGCTGGTTGTTGCGGTCATCGCCCGATCCCCCATTCCGTTATATCCCGTTGTCGCAGCAACCTTCGGCCTCTTGCCTCTTGGATGGCTGCTGATGCGTCGAAAGAGTCGATTCAAGAAGTTTGCGAATCAACTGCCTGACGCACTCGAACTCATCGCACGGGCATTGCGTTCAGGACACAGTCTCTCGTCCGGCCTGAGTGTGGTCGTGCAGGAAATGCCTGACCCGATCTCGCAAGAGTTCGCAATGGCATACGAGGAGCAAAACCTCGGTATAACGATTGAACAGGCTCTCAAGAACTTGCATAAGCGAATGCCGAATATGGACTTCAAGTTCTTTGCCACTGCTGTTGCGATTCAACGACAAGCCGGTGGCGATCTCGCTGAGATTCTGGACAAGATCGGCCATATCGTGCGGGAACGATTCCGCATCATGGGGCAGGTTGCTGCACTCACGGGCGAAGGCCGGATCAGCGGTATCGTGCTCATGGCATTGCCGATCGCGTTGTTCTTTGCCGTGTATTACCTCAACCAGGACTACGTGATGCTTCTGTTCACAGACGAACTCGGCCGCAAGATGATTGCCGGCGCCGCAGTCGCTCAGGTTCTGGGAGCCATCACCATCAAGAAGATTGTCGCAATCAAAATCTAGTTGTTTCGCAGATCAGACGATCCGTTGATCAGCAAGAATGGCAATCAACGTTTCGTCTGCATATCTCATCAACGAATCATCCAATCAACTTATCAACGAATCAACGAGCCATGGACATTGCAGCACTCACGCCATACGCGTTCTTCATCGCTATCACTGCGGGTGTGTATGGTGTTGTCTCCATTTTCACTGCCCGACGATCACGTGCCGCAGAACGACTTGAGGAACTGAAGGATCCGAGAAAGCGGAACAAAGGGTTAGGGGATGTCGACGAAGAAGGCGTCAAGGGCATGTTCAAGAAGGCGGCCCCCACGCTGTCGAAAGCCCTCGCCCCGAAGAGTGATCTCGAACAAAGCGAACTGAAAGTCCGTCTCGCCAATGCGGGCTTCAATTCTCCCAACGCCGGGACGTTTTACCTGGCAATCAAGACGGCCGGTCTCGTCATCGGTGTGATGGCTGGCGGAGGATACGGAATGGTCAAATACGGCGCAACGCAGAGCGGCTTGACGTCTCTCGCAATTGGCGGTGGACTCGGATTCTATGTTCCTGAAATTGCCTTGTGGTTTATCCGCAGCAGCCGCATTGAACGAATCTTTCTGTCTCTCCCGGATGCCCTGGACCTGCTGGTCGTTTGCGTCGAGGCAGGACTCGGTCTCGACGCAGCCATGCGACGTGTCTCGGAAGAACTCGCCGAAGCATCTCCCGACGTCTGTGCAGAATTCGGGATGTGCAATATGCAGCTCCAGATGGGACGTCCCCGACGTGAAGTGCTCCACGATCTGGGTATCCGCTCGGGCGTCGACGACATGAAGTCACTGGCAGCAATTCTCATTCAGGCTGATCGTTTCGGCTCGTCGATTGCACAAGCCCTGCGTGTGCAGTCCGACAGCATGCGGATCAAACGCTCCCAGATGGCCGAAGAAAAGGCTCAGCAGACTGCGGTGAAGATGATCTTCCCGCTGGTGCTGTTCATCTTCCCTGGTATTTTCGTCGTGCTAGTCGGCCCCGCCGCCATCATGATGATCCGCAACCTGCT
>JAGQPX010000138.1:0-78468 GCA_020426505.1 Planctomycetaceae bacterium
AAACCCGGTGAGGGCTTTTTGCGTTATCCGACCGACGACAACAAACAGGTGATCACCGTAACAATGGCGATGGATGTCAGAGTGAGCATCGTCCATCGACGAGACGATTGATTCGATGAAGCTGTATTGGGAGTGCGAGCGACGATGGTTGACAGAATCGCGCCGATGAACAAGACAATCGGTAGCACCAATCCCACGAACACTCCAGGATCGGGCGGCACCCAAGTGATGAGAGACAGTTCAACTGCGATCATCATCATCATCATCATCATCAAGATACTGATGTCCCAGAATGGACAACGCATCCCCATGTGCTTTGTTTCAGCTTCGTAGCTTGAAACAATGTATCGCAACATGAATCCGACCGCATAGATCCCGGTACGGCACCCCAACCGTAGTATCAAATGTGCATTACGGAAAGAAGAAGCCGGGGATCGGTCATGACCGATCCCCGGCTTGGCGTTTTCAAAAGCCTATGCCTCAGACCCCAACAAGTTCGGGTTCATCCGTCGGAGCGTGCCGCGGTTTCTCCAAACTCGTGCCCTTGGCTTCGATCACTTCTTCAAGGGCATGCAGGACGGCAGGATGAAACTCCGCGTCGATATCGCTTTCCAACTCCTCAATGACGTCCTTGACAGCGGGCGTTGAGTCTCCGTAAACATTCTGAGTCAGATGGTCGTAAGCACGAACCGTCCGGATGATGCGGGCTCCGAACGGAATCTTGTCACCAAGCAATTGCGCTGGTGTTTCGGCCTGAGTGAGCAGCAACGGAAACGCACCAGTCAGCACCGAACCGAGTGACTCAACCAACTCCGTGCCGTGGAATGTGTGGGGAGCATTGTCATAGTCCTCCAACTCACCCACGGCTTTCTTGATGACTCGAGCCGTGATTTCCAGGTTTTCCATATCCATCAGTAAGGCAGCGACACGAATGTCATCGATCTCACGCTCGGAGAGACGCATCCGCTTCGCCACTGCTTCACTTAACCCAGAGATTCGCATCGCGCGGGACTGCAGTTTCGGGTTGGCATTCTGCAAGTACCGAGCGAGCACTTCGACCACGCCCACATGTGCTTCCCGTGCTTCCAGGGCCTTGGCCGTTCGGTCGTCACACAGCGTACCGACGAGCAGGGCTGTCAGACCAAGCACCGATCCCCAGACGGTCACAGAGAGTCCCACGATGACGGGTGAGGTCATGGGGGAAATCCCCTGCATGTTGGCGACAATGACGATCGTCGCGCCGACGACACTTAGCAATGCCAGCACCCCGGCGCGGTAGCGTCCGAGGAAAAACCCTGCGAGCACCACCGGCAGATAGTACAGGTTGAGGACAATCATCTTGTGTCCCACTGACTGATACAGTACGCACGTAATCGCGACTGTTATCAATACCAGGAACAACTCGACGATCCGCTGATTCTTATCATTGAGATTCATGTGTTCGACCTTTGTCGACAGGGTGTTCGTGAATGAACAGGGAGTTGGACGAGAGTGTCTAATCTACGGACGAGTCGGCCAGCACCGACGCAGAGCGGACATGCTCTTGCTCTGACTGGAATTGGCGGTCGGACAAGCTCAGCGAAGCTGATGCCTGTTCGATCGTTTGCGTCAGAAGCAACTCTTGCTCACTGGTGAGTTTGTCGATGTCGACCGAAGCAGCATCCTCGTCTGCTGCGTTAGTGGGCGACACAAACTCTGCGTAGGGTTCTGCAAACTTCCTGCTGATGTCATGGAACTGCTCGTGGATCGACAGAAACACTTCGATAAGCCGGGGGTCAAACTGCTTGCCGGATTCGGCTTTGATGATCTCGACACATTTTTCGTGCGGATATGGCTCTTTATAGACGCGTCGTGAGGCCAATGCGTCGTACACATCAGCGATCGCAACAATACGAGCGGACAACGGAATCTCCTCTTCGATGAGCCCGACCGGATATCCCTCGCCATCCCACCGTTCGTGGTGACAAAACGCAATCTCACGAGCCATCTCAAGAAAATTGGAATTCCCCAGCCGTTGCTCGATCTGTCGAATACACTCGCCTCCGAGTGTCGTATGAACTTGCATCCGGAAACGCTCGTTCTCGTTGAGCTTGCCTGGCTTCAACAGCACGGCATCTTCAACGCCGACTTTGCCAATGTCGTGCAATGCGGAACTGATACCGATGGTGCGAACGAACGCTGGTGTAATGACCTTCCGATAACGTGAATGACGTCGCAAAGCCGACGCCAACCGTGTCGCGTACATTGCGATTCGTTCAAGATGGTGCCCCGTATCCGGATCGCGTGACTCGGCCAGTTTCGCAAGACCAAAAATAACCGCGTCACGTGTTCGCACGAGTTCTTTTGCCCGCAGCAGGTTCTCCTCATGCGACTGCATCTCGCGCTGCTCATGCTCGACGTTCATGCGCGTGAGAACAAGGTAGGCGACAATCGATTGCAAACCGCAGATCCACACAAATCCGAGCAGGCGACTCCCCGACATCGCCGAGAGCAAACCCTCAGCCGTCAATTCCTGGTGCGTTTCTGATTCTGATGTGCCGCCGTCAGTCGTCCGCTGAGGTTCAATTGACAGCTCTTGGGCCGCCTGCCACTTTGCCGAGGCAACCATGAACTGGTCCTGCATCCAAAGACCAAAGCACAGACACACGGCCTGAGCAGCGATCATCAGGACGACAACTCGAATGTTGCGTGGTAGGGAAGGCCAACTCATGATGGGGATACTCGACTCAGTGGTCGTTTGTCGATCGGAATCACAAGATCTGCCCGGCGTATGTTGGCGGATCTCGCGCAGCAATCGAACTTTGAATAGGAACGTGCCGCCAAAGGAGGCAGCCAAGCCGTCGACTCACGTTGCATTTCTTGCCGTTGAGAGCTTGCTGCTGAGAGACATTAGTTGTCTCAAATCACTTACAAGAGTAGGTCGCGAGTGGCCTCGAGGCCGAGCTTCACGTTGCTTTTCGGCAATCTGCTGACCGATCGCGACGGTTGTAACGGTCCCCCCGGCGAGAACTGTTTCGTTTCGCCACGATGTGGAATCGTTCGTCGATCTTTGCTCCGGTGACCGCTTACGGTTCCGCAGATTGTGCCGAACGGACTCGGCTTTCCCTTCGAAGGAGTGATGCCTATCATTCCGCCACGCACATGACACCCGAACCTTCAACTCCCGACACGACTGGTCTTCGCCTGCCTTTTCAAGGCATGCGTTGGGACGGATCCTGCTTCTGGGTCATCCACCGACGTCGAGAATTCGGTCCGTTTGATTACGAATGGAGCCACGACCTGCGAGGAGTGACGCTACTTTATCGTGGGACCAAGTTCGGGGAGATTTGTAACGAACTCGAGTTCTTTGCGGATTTGAAAGAGTTCGGGCTTCCAAGATGCGTGTCGGCGGTTGCATCCGTGACTCTTGGTTGCATCAGCTACAGCATTCTCCACGGCCTCTCTTCCAATGAAAAGCAACGGCTGATCGCCTTCCGTCTGACCGAACAGGGGTATGGTGCCTTCGCGCAGGTCGCAAGCTGACGTTGACGATCGGTCTCAGTCAGATCGAATCCCCGGACGATTCGTCGATCGACACGTTCGCCGTCGACAGACTATTCCTGAAGCAGACGTGCATCGTTGCGCAACAGACTGTCAATTGGAAAACGGCCGGGTTTGAAGACCCAATGCGAAAAACGGCGTTGACGCAACGAGCAAATTATTTCCACCACTGCCCTTACGTCAAATTAACGCCACGCAGGTCAAGCTTGGCATTATCGTTGCTGAGATTAGCTAGGCGATTTCAACTGAATTGTGTTATCGTTCCGCCCATCGCAGGGCGGGCATAGGCCCCTGACCTTGTTCGGTGGACACGGAATCGTGCTTGTGTGACCTCGAGTCAGGTCGATGGGCCAAATTCTCTCAAAGGAGTTGAGGGATGGCCAAGCGACAATGCCAGGGATGGCATGACAGTTTGACTTGTCAGCTAGCGATGGCAGGACTGCTCTTCTGCCTGGGACCACCTCCCTTACAAGCGAACGATCCACTGGATCGTGCTGGCGATAGTCCTCCTCCCCCTCCAGCGTTACACCATACATCTCCCGTTCCGCCCGCTGACGAATCGGGCACAAGCGACGCTTCTCGAAATCCATCCCTCGAATCGTCTCGCAGGACTTCCCTGAATCCTCTGCTCGTGAGAGATCGCAGGCACCGGCTACTCCTGAAACGGGGTACAACTGCTTTCGAGGAAGGCAATACCTTCGAAGGAATTGCTCACCTTCAAGCTCTGCTCGACGCGTCACAAGATGCGTTCATTTGGACTGACAAATCTCCCCATCCTCAGGGGGCGAAACGGGCCGTCATTCACCGCATCCAAACGTTGCCGTTCCATCTGCGACAGGACTATGAACGGCTCCATGGATCGACCGCAAGGAATCTCCTGTCCCGTTATCAAACGGGACGCGAAACACAACAGCTCGCTGAGTTGATGACACGCTTCGGATACTCGAACGCTGCTGGAGATGCATCTATCGCTCAATTCCTTCTTTCATTGGACTCAGGTCGACAGTCGCAAGCGCGAGAGTGGGCGAATTTCCTCAAGGCGGATCCGTATCACTGGTCACGTCTGCCACTTCCCATGAAACAACTTATTGGCAATCAGATCCTTAATGAGGAAGTGATCGCTGCCTCATCTTCGGATTCATCCGCTTCGGAACGCGACGCCAACACGCAATTCGTCAGCTATCACCGGATAAGCGAAACCGATCATCCTGAAGCCTCGCCATACCCAGCCCCGAACTGGACACTTCGGTTCTGTGCCAACCTTGCCTCATCTGCTTCGGATGCACTAGGCGAGGCGCAACGGGCCAACAACGCACAGGACAACGAGGTCGCCAGGATCATCATGGATGCATACGAATCCTGGTTGTCTCATCGCATGGAATACGATCTTCCGGTCTCCACCGCCAATGAAGCAATTGTCGCAGTCGACCTCCTCATACTTCGCGACTTTACACACATCAGAGCCTTGGACTTACGCACCGGTGCCGAACGATGGAGATTCGCCTGCAACTGCTCCCTCGCTAACGCTGCCTCGGAAACGCTGGCGGAGAGAGAACGGAGTAGCGGAGAAGTATCTCTTGATTTTCACTCCCGCTTCACTGGCAATTCGGTTTTCGGTCGGCTTGCAACCGATGGTCGACGCGTGTTCGCCATCGATAGCTCCACAAGTCAGAATCCCTGTCCGAATCAACTCATCGCGTTGTCCACAAACCCCGACCCTGCATACCAACCAAAGTCGAAGCCCTCCACTCAGACAGTGGCTCCTCTCTGGATACGCGGTGGACATTCTGGATCCGTTCCGGATGATTTGGCTAACCATGTGCTCCTCGGATGTCCTCTCTCCGTCGATGAACGCCTTTACGTGATGGGAGAACAAGACCGGCAAATCAATCTTTTTTCTCTTGAAGCGGCAACCGGGCACACAATCTGGAAGCAGGCAATCGCTTTGGCAGATAAGCCGATCCTGGAGGACAACCTCCGGCTTCGGACTGCCTGTATACCCCTGTATCACAACGGCATCGTCTGCTGCCCAACCGAAGTGGGCATCGTTGTCGGCGTCGACGCACTCACCGGACGCCTCGAGTGGGTCTACGATCACAAGGACGAGGAGCAACGCGGCAATTCAGGCCGCTGGGCGTTCAATGGTGGCAGCCATACCGACTGTTCACTTCTGCCCAATCACGCTTTCATTAATCAAGGACGCCTGCTCTATCTTCCTCTTCGTTCTCGGCATGTCCATTGCCTCGACGCCACTCGCGGAGGCTTAGTGTGGAAGTGCCCTCGAAATGATGGACTTGCAATCGGCGGTGTGACTCCATCGTCTGTTATTATCCTGGGTGGTCGAGAATGCCGGGCATTGCGAATGACCGATGGTCACGAACTCTGGCAGACGTCAACTCCTGAACCTGCCGGGACCGGAGCCGTCACAGGCGACCAATATCTCCTGCCAACATCAAACGGACCTTGCCTGTCAATCGACTTGAAAGACGGAAGCACTGACAGTCAGCGATTCCATCGCCTGTTACATCGACTTGTCGGAGGTGAGTACGCCCCAACCGGCAATCTTCTTGTGCATCAGAATCGAATCATTGCGACGACACCACTTGAAGTCCGCGTTTACGATCAGGCAAATCACCGACTCGAACGACTCAACGCAGCCGCCAAGCGGTATCCCCTATCACCACCTGAGCGCCTCGTCCATGCACAGCTGCTCATGACTCTCGGCGAACGAGATTCGTCGGAAGACGTCTTGAAAAACCTCGTCGAAGACAATCTTAATGAGGACGTCGCCCGGCCAGCTGAGCTGCTCTTGCAGGAAGTCCTCTATGCTCAGTTAGAAGAGACCGACGATCCTATGTCAATCCTTGATCGGATCTCCCATCTGTCGCGGACCGACAACGACCGGACACGACTACAACTCAGCCGCTTGGACGTTTCGCTCCGACTGGATGACAGCGAGATGTTCATTGATACCTTGGAAACACTTCAAAGCCCGTCGAACAATTCTCTCATCTCCATCGACGGCAACGACGAGTATGTCGTGTCTGCCGACCAGTACTTTCGCGAACGCCTTGCGTCGTTGATCGATGATGACCATCCACTGTTAAGTAAGGCCGTTTCGTCTTACCTTCAACGCCAGATTCAGCAACATTCGCAATTCGCCAACGACCCTCGGCTGGAACGGCTCGTTTCCCTGTTTGCCGATTGGCCCCAATCCGAACAGTTGAGATTCATGTTGGCGAGACGTTGGATGGACAACCATCGAATTCAGGAAGCGGAGCTGTTGTTGCTCTCGGGTCCGTCAGATTCCCCATCGCGTTTGTTCCCGCAGTCCGAACTGCTGCTGTCACGTTTGTACCGCGATCAGAACATGCTCTCCGAGGCAGAACAGGTGATGACACCAACGACACCCGATCTTCGGGACGTTGCCAAACTCGGGAGTCGTGCTTCTGCTTTGCCACGTGACCAGACCTCATTACCGACTTCCGTGTCATCGACGGTTAAGCCGGCGCATGGAGTTGCTTTGTCCGCCAGCTCGATTACGCCGCCCATTCCGCATGCTTACGAAATCGTGGAACACCGGTGTATCGGCACATGTTCTCACGGAGACGAATGCGAATGTCGTAGGGCGAGGGATCTTTATGAGGGAATCCGTCGGTCGTTCACCCCACGACTCACCGGAAGTTTCGGAGTGCTCGACGCAAGCGTGATCAAGACGAAACGAACTCACAGCCGACTCATTCTCGTTGATCGCAATACAGGCCAGTCGCGAGGGGAACTGGAGGTTCCCTCTCCGTATTGGGCATTGCCACAGTCAATCAACAACCGAACGGGGCAAATGATGGTCATCGGCGGTGAGTCGGCTCACGGTCTGTCTCTCCTTGAGCGGAAGGCCTTGTGGTCAGTTGAGTCGATGAGGTCTGCTCGCAAGAACGAGAAGATTCTGGTGGGTCCCCACGGCAGTGACTTCTGCGTCCTGCAAACTTCTCGCGAACTTCGAGTCGTTCATCCTGCAACAGGGCGGACGTTGTGGAAGCGAACACATTTGCCCCCGGGAATCGGTCTCCTGGAACATGAGACAGTGGGAATTATCGGAGATTCACGTACGCTGTGTGTCTTCGATGATGATCTGACCTCCTACACTCTGTACCACACGCAATCTGGCCGCAGCATCCGTCAGGGAACACGAGACCTTCCCCGGGGAACGAGAAGTCGCAATCGCTGGGCCACGGGACGTCATCTCGTGGAGATTGTGACAGATGAAGCGGGTGACCGACTTTCTGTCTGGAACAGTCATGACGACCGACTTGCGTTCAACCTTCCATTGATCAATCGTCTCGCCGCACCACTTCCCGGCGGAAACGACTTTGCTTTCGTCGCCCGAGACGGAAGACTTCGCATCCTCAATGTCGCCAACGAACGCCTTCTGCTGGACGTTCCGCTTTCGATCAAGGTTGACCATCCTGATGGAACGCCAACCGACACTCTCCTTTCAGGTATTACCAAGATGACGGCGTTTTCGGATCGAGATCGATTCTATGTCAGCCTTGCGAACGAATCGGCAGTTACAGAGTCAACGGTGACAGCAGTGACCGATCAGACCGAGGTCCCCCACGTCCGTGTTCATGGTCGATTGCTTGCTTTCGACCAAGCAACGGGAGAGCAACTTTGGGACCGAACGATTGAGGATAGCTGCATACCAATTCGTCCAGATGCTGCCCCCAAAGTGATGTTGTTACTCAGCCGAAACCTGGATGGCCAAGGTGGGAATCGACGACAGTCAAATCAGCGTAGCGACTCAATGATGGCCGAGGTGCTTGACACAAGAACCGGCGTCACCGCAGTACGACGGGAGCGACTTCTGCTCTCCCGACTCGTTCAATACCACTACGAATCAATCGATCGACATCAACCGGATGGCGATGGCTCCGACACTCTGTCCACCACCGAACGTCACTCGTCAGAAGTCGTCGCCAGCCTGATCGGACTCGATTCCCGGATTGACATTCACGCTCACCCGCAAACCACGGCTCCTGCAATTCGCCTCGCCACAGAGGATCCGCTCATGATCAATCACTAGTACCATTGGCACGTTCCAGAACCGGGTTGGGAGTATCATGCCGTCCAACTTTCGTGCATCGGCCATCGAATCACGTATTTGTCTGCTTCCGTGGAAGCAGGACGAACACAACTCGATTCACACTTAATGATCTGCCTCGACAGATTTTACGATTGCCCTGAGCCGTATGTTAATCGTTTCTCCCAGCGGATGATCCGTCTCGAAAACGAGATCCTTGTCCAATTCTCCTTCCCGGAGGGGGATCAGGCAAAGTTGAACACCTTGGCGAACGTTTGGACGACCTGCCTCCGTTGACGCCTCGAACTCCAAGTCGCTGGACTTATAGCTCCACAGAACCTCTTCCTCATCCGTCGGGGTTGCACTCACCTTTTTTGGAACTTCCTCGAGGACGGAATCTCCCTCAGCCGGTTGATGACTCAGCCAGATTCTCTTGATCTCGAACGGGCGATCGTCATTCGCAGAAAGCATGATTCGTCGCATCCGTGTTGAACCAACTTCCACTTGACCCCAGTGAGCCACAGAGGGCGCCGTCACTCCCGATGGTGCTCTGATGAGCAACCGACCGAACGCGACAACCGATTCCCCGTTCTCGTTCTCAAATGCTGCCTTTAATCGAAAGACGCCGGTCGCCGCTTTCGACGGATTCGTGTGATACGCATCACCTGCGGGTGAAACAACATCGGGAGAGACCTTGAGTCGCACTTCCGTGTTGTCTGTAACGACATCGCCAAGCGTCCCTGCGTGGTGAGCACTAATCTGTGTTCGCCACGACTGCTGCCATAATCCTTCGTCGACTTCTTTTACTTCATTGTCAACTACTGGGACCGAATAATCCCACCCATCCGGTAGTCCACTGAGGACGGGAGGGGTTGCGTCATTCTTGTCCCCCCGCCAAGTGTGTCGAATCACAAGCTGATGTTCTTGGGACGATTTCGATTGAGTTGTGACAATCGCGTCGGGCTCAATGCGGGCATCGTCATACACCTTGACTTGAAGTCCAAGTTTCATCACTTGATCCGGGTCATCGACACTTACAATTCGCACATCCCACGATTTCTCTCCAGCTTCCATTGGAGGTGCGACATCAAACGAGAGCACCGCACATCCCGACGCCGGAATCGACACTGGATGCCGAAGTTCCAGCGGCGAATGATCCAAGTGTACCCCATAGCATGAACAACTCTTGCCAACGAGCATGAACCCCTGAGGTTCTGTTGAGATGTTCTCCAGAACAAAATCCGTGTCGAGCAACTCGCGAGGTTCACGCGCCCGCAGAACCTCGCTAAGCAACAGTGGGGGCGACACCCGTGTCGCTTCGGACACATGAAGCGGAAACCGAAAATCCTCGGTAGACTCTGAACATCCTGCCCCAAACAAACCGACAAATAACGCGACCCATACGTGAGATGACCTGTCGCGAATGTGAAGCGACATCAATCCTCCACTTCCTCATCGTAACAATTGCAAACGGTCATCAATTGAGTCGTCGATGTCTCAGTCCAGACGCAATTGCATTCGGCGTTGTTCTGCACGCATTCGGCCGTGTACCAAGGGACCGAAATGAACGTTTGAAACGCATCTTCGTAACAGTCGTAGTTCTCTTGACTCCCGAGGATCACCGAAATACATACTCCGTCCGATCCCGAACCATACTGGTCATCGCATCCACTGCCGCCTGCAGCCATGCCACAGATGTTGTTTGCCCATTCACAATACGGAATCGATCCGCTCTGAATCGGTTCATTGGAGTGAGCACTAATGCACTTATGAGCATAGTACAATTCGATGTCACAATTTCCTGCAACACTCCGTTGCTGCAGTCCTACACACACACACACCATCCCGATTACGAAGAAAGCCGTCGATAAGATTCGATATCCGTTCATCGCTTGTCACCTCTTTCTCGAAAAAGGAAAGAACTTGATCGATCATGATTTGGACATATCTCAACGCGAGGCGGTGTCCCGCGGTCGCGATCATCGACGAATTCGAGGCGATCACGCTCACTCGGATGCCTTGATGGATCCCCTCCTCCAAAACCAACCGGCCAGGATGATGAAAACCAATCCATTCAGGATCAACAGCAGGCGCCAATTCACTCCTCCCGGATCGGCATCGTGAGCCCCGGCCACAGAGATTGGAGCCAGAATCGAGCGCACGTCGCCCACCGGCTTTTGAACTTTCTGAACAACTTGCGCCGGCAATCTTGCATCAACCAGAACTGTATCCTTGGGAACGGGCATAATAAACCGGCCTTCGTCGACGGGCACGTTCAAGCTCGCTGATTCAATCTTCCAAATCGTCAAGCTCCTGAGAACTCCGTCACGGTACAGAGTCTTGAGTCGCAACATTGGCAAGGTCACACCGCCCGAGTATTCCGTCAATCCACGTTGCCACACCTCACTCTTCAACTGACCACGGAAATGTGTGAGTTCGTGCGTCACCACCCCGGTCGCATCATCGAAGGTGTACTGGTCGAAATCCGCATCTTCACTTTCAACATCTGGGTCCCAAATGAGAGCCAGTGTTGTGAAGCCGTCTCCCTGACTCACCAGGCGGTAATTCTGTGCACCGGTGCCACTGGGTGGAAAGGCCCTGAAGTCTTCGATGTGAGTCTTGTGCACGGAGGAACCACCTCGCCCGCTGACCATCAATTGCTCGTTAAACTGGTGATAAGTCATTTCATGATCACCATCCACCAACTGCGTACTTCCCCGCGATGTTCTTGCACTTCGCTTCTCTCCCAACATTGCAAAGTCGCGAGTTTCCCAAAGCGGACCATTCAATTGCGGCTCGGGCACTAACTCCTTCACGAGTGCGTCAAGAGAATCCGGATCACTCATGACGTCGTATTCGTCGAGTAACGTTCTCACACGCTCCGGCGTATTTGAAGAGTTGCGATACGTAGAGATATGCCAGCGATAATGGATCTCGGCCGAAACTATCTCCTCTCGGCCAGCCTCAACCTGATCCATTAACCCCTGAATGGTCAACCGCGAGTCGGCTGATTGTTGCCACGCTGTTCTCGTGCGCGTGTCATCATCCGCAACGACTGACAGAAGACTGACCGATTGAATCGCCAGACAGATGATCGTTGGTCGCATCACCGGCTCCACGCATTAGTCGAATTGACGACCCCAAAGCAGATGCCGTTCAGAAACTGTATTTCACATGAGTCGAGCGTGTATGTCAATGCTTGAAGCTATTCGAAATTACGGACACACTTTGCATTCACGAATATTGACCGGAATGCCCCCTCCGATTTAAGGCATCCTAAATCACGGCTGGCCGCCACTTACTCGGCCGTTGGAGACTACCTGCGTCCCAGTTTTGCAACATAGCGAAGCAAATCCACTTCCATCTCGTCAGGCGTGACATTGAAAACTTCCTTGAAATCCTGGAGTCGTTCCTCACGAGATTTCCATCGCAAGTGAGCGCCTTCACTGCATTTCGCGATGTACCTGATATACTGGTGACGATGGTTGGCCAGCAGAAAATGGGTCAATGCCCACGCCTCGGCGTAGGCAACTTCTCTCGCTTGGGGATCACTGAATCGTGTGTCGTCAGCGACCAGAGACGTCAATCGTGCGTCTCGAAGTGACGGCAACAAGGAGTTCTCCCCTGTCCCTTTGGCGATCGGTCTGCCGAAGGTCTGGGTTCCAGATAAGGACTTGCGAAACCGGTCCAGTCTCGGCCGGTTCACGCCGCCAATCTTTCCCCATCCTGTTCGAACACGTTTATCAGGGACCTCGAAATAGAGAGCCATTCCCTCAGTCAACCAAAGGGGATTGTCAGCGTATCGAGTGTGCATCCCGCTGTTATAGGCAAGCTGGTGTGTTGCCTCATGAATCGTCGTCGCGATCACGTGCGGATTCGCGGCCATGAATCGTTGAATATCTGATCGCGACCTCACCGGAGAACGCCGGTTCGTTGACGGTTTTCGGTTTCCGGTCGGATCAAACAACACGACACGGTTCGTCTTCATCGAGTAGTATCCATTTGCCTGAGCGAATTCAGGACCCGCTTCAATTCGTGCGGCTTCGGCGAAGGTCGCACGGTCCCTGTGAATCACCACGAGAAGGGGCGACTCCGGGAGTTCCAGACTGAGTTCGGAAGATTCCCAGTACGCGAGAAACGTCGTCATCAATTCTTCGAACAACTCGACGCACCATTCCGCATGCGACCGATTCCCGGCTGTCGCGATGATGTAATGCTCACTTCGTACGATTTCGGTTGATTCACCGAGTTCATTTTTGAGGGAGGCCGCAAGTTCGTCTGCAGGCAACAACGCATATGTTCCTTCTCCCGAGGTACGACTGATCTGCTGATCGGGTGTGATATTCCAGATCACACCGACTCGATCCTCGAAGAGGATTCCTCCATCCTGCGCTTCGATGAGAATCCGCCCTGCGATGACCTTCGGGGAGGAGTCCTTACTCGCGACGAACGTCACCTCCCACGTTTGCTCCATCGGAGCAGACTCTTCTGCCGACATCCGCGTCGACACGCCGAGGAGCATTACGAGCCAGAACGGGAAACTCCGCAAACGGTACTTCATGCGCACAATCGATCCTTCACGGCGAGTTCAACTGATCCTGTTCGACACATGAACGCAATACCTGACGAGATGCCGATGGCACGTGTCTCGAAAGACTCGGCAAGACATTACAAGCTCCTCAGGAATGCGAGGAGCGACTGCAGATCTGCCTTCGGCAACTGCTCCTGCAGTTGATGCCCGTATTCGAGGAAAACGTCTTCAAGCGACTTTGCACGACCATCATGAAAGAACGACTTCCGCTGGCCGACGCCTCGCAAGGATGGCGGGTTGAATCTTCCGAGGCCGGCTTCATCTTCCAGACCGACATCGAACGTCATATCGAGAGTATAGGTCAGAGGCGGAACGTGACAGCGCTGACAATCCAGAGACGCGAAGAGGCGACGCCCCTGTTCGATCTGCGTCAGGTCATCTTCGGTCCACTCGCCCGCATCAACAGAAGGAGGTGGGTTCAGTGTGTGCAGGAATGAGACTACATCGTTGATTTCGTGTGCATGGATTCCCTCTCCACGCATCGTGCCGATGAATGATGAACGAACCTGCTCATGCAATTCGCGAAACTTGCCGTTCCACGCCCAGGGATTCGCATCGCGCACACCGAGAAGCGAAGGCACCTTCTTCGGTGTGTCAAACGAATCGTCTCCAAGCGTGTCTGCAAGGTCGTGATTCGTGTGCCCGTCAGGATGACAGCTGTGACAGGACAGCCAGCCGTCCAACGACTGATGCCCGTCATAGAACAGCTTCTCCCCTCGATCACCGGGTGATTCAACAGGTTTCGGACCAAGCGATAATCGGTCGATCGCCTCACCATTATCCACATCGACGATCACAATCGAATCATCCAGCGAACAGACGACGTAGGCGACTTCGCGAAGTTCATCCCAGACGATAGCAACCGGGCGATCCCCCACATCGATGCGATCACTACTCCGATCGGTCTGAATGGAGATCTCATCCACACCCGCCAATGCAATTAACGTCCCTCTCCCATTCGGCAGCACTGTCACTCCTGTCGGATCGGCGGCTCCGGCACCTGCCTCTCCCAGGCGAATGACACGACTGTCATTCAGCCATTCGCCCTCATCCTTGATCAGGCTCTTCACCGGCAGCTCTCGAACAACGTTCTGCATCAGATTCCCCCAGATGACGTCGTTATAGTCGGCTCGGGCTAACGAGCTGAGCGTCTGATGTGCGATGAGCAACCTCTCCCCGTCCTCCGTCGTCGCAATGCCCCGCAGGTTGTGAGCAGGTAGCGTCCGGATGGCGACAACCTCTGATTCTTCTCCATCGATAAAAACAATGTTGCCTCCAAACGCATCAGCAACAACGAGACGATGCGATCCGTCGCGCAGGAAGGCTTGTTCCCGCACGGCGAACGGCAGCTTGATTGTCTCACGAAGCGTGAGTTGTCCTGCATCACTCGCATCAAACAGGGACAACCGATGTGACCACAAACAGGCCACCGAGATCAATCGGCCATCCTCGCTTACTGCGACGCTGACAGGCGATCGGGAGGTGCTCAGACGTTGAGAGACGTCAATCCCCTGCCCCGACAGTTGCACGACCAGCAGTTCATGAGCCGATTCGTCTGTCAAAAGCAGGCAATCTTGTTCATCCCATGCGACAACGTCCGACATCCGATCGCCAACCTTATATTCCGCAGTGACTTCCTTCTGTTCGAGGTCAACAATCGAGAGCGTACCGCTCCGTTGATTGGCCACACACAGCAGACGTCCCTCACCAACGATCGCAGCGGCAACAGGTCGCCGCAAGTGTGCTGACTCATGGAGAGACACAAACGTCTGCGCGTGCACTACATGACCACCGACGACGGCACAGCCGCTAATGATCAGTGCAACTCGCCACCAACAACCGATCATTCTGAACCCTCGACTCCCTTGAGTAACTTCTCGACGAGCAACGGTCGCAACGACGGAACAATGGGTTCCCGCTCAATCACTGAGGCAGCCGCCATCACCCCGGGCAGTCACGAGGAGTGACAGCAGGATCAAAAGTATGCGTATGGGAATCACCGCCTGCCTCCTTGTTTACCCAAAGGACGTGTCATTATATCAGATTCCCGACACTCCGGATCAACTTCGCTGACACTTCGAATCGCGATGCTCATGTTTTTCGATCACGTCGGGCCGGAATCAAAACTCTCGGAGGAGCAAGCTGTCGCGTCGCCATGCAACTAGTGGCGATCGTCAAGGATCATGCACACATCACTCCGTGAATTACATACTTGATCAAAAGATCGGCAACGAAGTGACCGGGTTGCGAGTTGCGGATCGATGGACGAACGGGGAGGATCGGACGTTCGCGTTGTTCGGAAAGAGATAACTCATGTCACGATTCTGCTTGCTGGCGTTGCTGTGTGTCACCCGTCCGCTCATTGCCTCCGAGGCAGAGTCGCCGAACTTCGTGCTCATCATGTGTGACGATTTGGGTTGGGGTGATGTGGGATTCAATGGCAACACTGTAATTCGGACACCCCATCTGGATGAGATGGCTGCCAACTCGCTGAGGTTCACTCGCTTCTATGCGGCCTCAGCCGTATGCAGTCCGACACGGGGATCGGTCGTGACCGGACGACACCCCTCACGTTATGGCGTTCATACAGCAAATGACGGACACCTGCTGCCGGACGAACTCTCACTCGCTGAGTTGCTCAAGGAACGGGGATATGTCACCGGGCACTTTGGAAAGTGGCACCTGGGGACTCTCACGAAGACAGTGAAGGACTCCAACCGAGGAGGACGCACGGGAGAGACACATTATGCACCACCTTGGGAGAACGGTTTCGACGTTTGCTTCAGCACGGAGGCCAAGGTCCCGACGTATGACCCGATGCTGAAACCCGCAGGGAAGGTCAGTGGTAACGGTTGGGCATCGCTTGCGGATCGATCAGCCGCAGTCCCCTACGGCACCCACTACTGGAACCAGAATGGGGAAATCGTTACCGACAATCTGGACGGAGACGACTCGCGAGTGATCATGGACCGCGTTATACCTTTCGTTCAGGACGCAGCGCGAAACGGCAAGCCGTTTCTGGCGGTCGTCTGGTTCCACTCCCCGCATCTGCCTGTCGTTGCAAGTCCTCAGCACCGAGCGATGTACTCGGATTTCGACTCGTACGAGCAAAACTATTATGGATGCATCACGGCTCTCGATGAACAGGTCGGCCGTCTGCGTGGAGTTTTGAAAGAAGCCGGAGTGGCCGACAGCACACTCGTCGCGTTCTGCTCCGACAATGGTCCGGAGGGACGAGCAGGAGACGCCCCCGGATCAGCGGGTCCGTTTCGCGGTCGCAAACGTGACTTGTTCGAGGGGGGCATTCGTGTCCCCGCCTTGATCGAGTGGCCTGCAAAGGTCACCCCCGACTCGACCGACATCCCGGCTGTCACCAGCGACTACCTGCCGACCATTCTGGAGATCCTCGGTATCCCGTTGCCGGCAGATCGACCGTTTGATGGCATCAGCCTGTTGCCGCTCTTGGAAGGCAAACTGTCGCAGCGTCCGATTCCCATCGGATTCGCCTTTTCTGGAAAACGTGCCCTGACAGACAACCGCTTCAAGCTGGTGTATTACCCGGCTGGCCAGACAGAAGGCAATGACATGTCAGCAGTTGTGACAACGAATGCCGACCGGTACCAGCTGTTTGACCTCGTGACTGACCCGGCCGAGACAACCGACATCGCAGCGGAACATCCTGAGATCGTGAGAGAGATGCGGTCCCAGCTCAATGCATGGGAAGCATCATGCGCTGAGAGTCACTGATTCCCTATTGCCCGACTCGGCCTCAGTATCTCGAAAACGGTTGTGTGGCGTGAATCTCAGCAGGGACGTCTGCATACCGATATTCAATCCGTTCAACAAAACACTCTTGCGTGTGGCTCGTCGTGTGGTACTTTGCAAACTTGCTGCAAATTACGCACAATACCCATATTGCCGACAACCGCTCAAATCGGGCCTTGCTCAGGGGTTGATAATGTCACACTTGGATTCGCTGCGTCATCTGTTGTTTGATGTCTCCTCACTCTGGCCGACCAACAACCGCACGAGCTCCCGACTTACGGGACGCCAACCTGTCGGGGAGAGGACCGCACTCGTCCAGCAATTGGAAGACCGGACGCTGCTCACCAATTATGTGGTCAACGCGGCTACGGATGACGCCGCCGATCTGGCCGGTGTTGCTGACGGTGTGATCAGTTTGCGAGAAGCGATTATCGCTGCCAACACGAATGCTGCACACGGTGACGCACCCGCCGGGTCCGCTGCCGGCGACACCATCACATTCGACCCGGCCGTCTTTGGACCGGGTTTGATCCAGACAATCACGATTGGCAACGGTGAATACGGGATCACCGATGACCTTTCCATCAACGGTGGAGGACTCGGCATCACGATCGATGCGGTCAACGCCAGTCGTGTGTTCAACGTGAGCACGGCCCAAACGGTCAGTCTGTCGAGCCTCACGCTGACGCACGGCAACTCCTCAGGGGCCAACGGCGGTGCTGTTCTATTGACTGGCGGAGGCACGACAAACCTCACATCACTCAACATCACAAGCAGTTCTGCAGGAACAGGATTTGGTGGTGGAGTGCACGTTGCTTTCTCCACAGCGAATCTGACGAACGTCAACCTCACCGGTAACACAGCCTCTGACGGTGGCGGGCTGAACAACGACGGCGGGACCGTCACGATCAACGGCGGCACCATCAGCGGGAACACGGCAACCGGTGGCGGCGTCGGAATTGGCAGCGGCGGCGGAGTCGGCAACTTCCTGACCGGCTCAATGACCATCAATGGTGCGACGATCACCGGCAATGACGCTCAAGGAAACTCCGCGAATCAAGGCGGAGGCGGCGTCTATTCGTTTGACGGGACTGTCAACATCACCGGTGGAACGATTTCCGGGAACACGGCCAGCGGAACTTCCGGCAGCGGTGGCGGCATCTTCTCGGACCGAGCCGGCGTGATCGTGAGCGGAACGAACGTTTCCGGGAACATGGCGAATCGAGCGGGCGGTGGCATTGAAGTCATCAGCGGGTCCTTCTCGTTATCGAGCGTAACGCTCGGTGGCACAATGCCGGCTGACGGCAACATCGCAGGTCCCGCAGGCACAGCCAATCCGGGGAATGGTGGCGGACTGCATGTCAGTGGTGCTGCGTCTGTCACGATCGACGCGGGCCGAGTGGAGAACAACAAGGCCGATCGCGAGGGGGGAGGACTCTGGAACTCATCGACTGGCGTGATGATTGTCACCAATGGAACCGTCATTAAGGACAACACGGCGTCAGGAGACGCGGCCGATGATGGCGGCGGTGGGATCTTCAACAACGGGGGTCGACTCGCCCTGACGCTCGGCGTCAACGTGCGTGACAACATCGCCGATGGAACGTCCGGCAGCGGCGGCGGAATCTTCTCGACGGGCGGAGTTGTCACGATTGATGCAGCCAGCATCAGTGGCAACAAGGCGAACCGTGCGGGCGGCGGCATCGAGGTCGTCACCGGAACGGTGATCATTAAGGAATCCAGTCTCGGCGGTGTGAATCCCGATGAAGGCAACACCGCGGGCCCCCTCGGATCGGCAAGTCCCGGCAATGGGGGCGGCTTGCATGTCACGGGGTTGGCACGAGTCACCGTCGATAACAGTCAGGTGTTGAACAATGTCGCTGCATTGGAGGGGGGCGGATTATGGAACTCGTCGACCGGGACGATGATCATCAGGAACGGCACCATGGTCTCCGACAACAAGGCCTCCGGCGCGGCGGCCCACGACGGCGGTGGCGGCATCTTCAACAATGGTGGTCGCCTTGCGATTCTTGATGGAGTCACGATTCGGAACAACACGGCTGACGGTGCCGCTGGCAGCGGCGGCGGTATCCTGTCGCTGAGCGGTGCGGTGACGGTCGACGGCTCGACCATTCGAGGCAATGTCGCCAACCGAGCCGGCGGGGGTATTGAGGTCGTCGAAGGCACGGTCACATTGACCGGCAGTACGCTCGGCGGTCCCGCTCCGGTGCACGGGAACATCGCAGGCCCGGCCGGCTCAGCCTCGCCCGGCAATGGTGGTGGACTGCACGTCACTGGTGGGGCCGACGTCACCATTAAGGGCGGAAGTGTGAGCAACAACGTCGCAGCTCGCGAGGGTGGGGGGTTGTGGAACGCAGGCCCGGGTGCCCGCATGGTCATCCGCGACGGCGTTCAAATCAGCAACAACACAGCCTCGGGTGCCATGTCTCACGATGGAGGTGGAGGTATCTTCAATAATGGCGGACGGCTCGCCATCCAGGGCGGTGTACACATTCGTAACAACGTCGCTGATGGATCATCCGGCAGCGGTGGTGGCATTTTCTCCATCCATGGTGGCGTGACGATCGACGGCTCAACAATCAGTGGCAACATGGCCAACCGGGCCGGTGGCGGAATCGAACTCGTTGACGGCATCGCCATTCTGACGAACACGACGCTGGGTGGCGGCACTCCCATGAGCGGCAATGTCGCAGGTCCCTCAGGAACTGCGAACCCAGGCAATGGTGGGGGACTGCACGTCACTGGAACCGCTCGCACGATCGTCGATGGTGGCCTCATCTCAAATAACAAGGCATCACGCGAGGGGGGAGGGTTGTGGAATGCCGGTCCCGGCGCGGTCATGATCGTCCGTAAGGGCACGCTGATTCAGAACAACACCGCTTCCGGAGACGATGCGGATGACGGTGGTGGTGGCATCTTCAACAACGGAGGTCGCCTGAACATTCTCAATGGCGTGACCATCGACGGGAACAACGCTGACGGAACATCCGGCAGTGGCGGCGGCATCTTCTCGATCGACGGAGCTGTCACTGTCAGCAACTCGACCATCTCTGCCAACAAGGCCAATCGCGCCGGCGGCGGAATTGAAGCCGTCGATGGATACGTTGGCTTGACCAACGTCACGCTCGGCGGCACCCTCGGTGCAGCTGGAAACGTCGCCGGTCCATTCGGATCGGCCAATCCGGGCAACGGTGGCGGACTGCATGTCACCGGCACAGCCCGCACCGTCATCGACGGTGGTCACATCCAGAACAATAAAGCCGCCCGCGAAGGTGGCGGGCTCTGGAACCAGAGTGGTGCAATCATGACTCTCGACAGAGTCACGATCTCCGGCAATGTTGCCTCCGGCCATCAGACACACGATGGTGGTGGCGGAATCTTCAACAACGGTGGTCGCCTCGACATCCGCAATTCAACGATTAACCACAATCACGCTGACAACGCCAGCGGCAGCGGTGGCGGCATCTTTGATTTGGGCGGAATCACCACGATCACCAACAGCACGATCTCCGGTAACACGACGACCGGTATCGGTGGCGGCATCGAGAATCAGGGTGACCTGTATATGGCCAACGTGACGATCACCGGAAACGTCGCCAACACTGATGACGTCGGTCTGAACTTCGGCGGTGGACTCTCCAACACGGGGATTGCTCGTGCTCGTAACACAATCATCGCCGGAAACTTCTCCGGCACGGCCGCTCCGATGCACAACGACATCGGCGGAGCTCTTGCCGCATCGGCCTTCAACCTCATCGGCGATGCGACCACAGCTGGCGGTCTTGTTGATGGTGTCAACGGCAACATAGTGGGTGTGATGGGGGTCGGGACGCGTCCGATCAACACGATTCTCGTCACCGTCCTTGGTAACAACGGTGGACCAACCGCAACTCATGCTCTTGTGCCGGGAAGCGTTGCCATCGACAGCGGCAGTAACGCCCTTGCGCGAGACTTCAACGACGTGCCACTGACCCATGATCAGAGAGGGATGGGCTTCCCGAGAATCATTGGAGGACGCGTCGACGTCGGTGCTTTTGAAATGAATTGAGGCACCGACAGACAAGACGAGGAGTGCGATTCAAGAGAAGCGGAGAATCCCACCGCGTCTTGCACCCTCTTTCTACGCGACTTCCCAAGCATTCACTGGCCCGTGAACCTTTCCTCGCTGGTCTTGACCCCCTGTTCGTTCCAGGTCAACGAGGTCCCGACCTGACGATCTTCTGAGTATTGAGCTTCGGATTTGGGTTGCCCGTTTTCGTGCCACTCAATCCAGAATCCGTCTCGCATGCCGTTCTTCCAGCTACGCTGGGCCGTCAATTCCAACTCTCCTGTGAAGTCGACGAAGATGCCGTCAACTTCTTTCCCTTGAGCGTCGTAGATGCCTTCCGCGAGAAGGACGCCGTTTTCTGCGTAGTAGCTCAACCGCCCCTTGGAAACACCGTTCGCGAATTCCGTCTCGGCATACTTCTCGCCACTGGGATACCACCATTCCCATTTGCCGTCTTTATTTCCGCTGACAAAGGCACCCGTCGTGTTGAGGGTGCCGTCGTCGAACTTCCAGACCCAATCGCCATGCGGCTCGCCCTGGAGGAAGCTGCGTTGAGATGTCACAACGAGTTCTGCCCCCAGGAACTCAAGGAACGTGCCGGTCCACGGCTCGCCATTTCGATACTCGCCGGTCGACACGAGGTCACCATTTTCTGACCAATGGCTCTCCGTTTTGACCATCGTCCCATGATCGAAATTGGACTCGGCAAACTTCTGGCCATTGGGGTAATACCACGTCCACAGGCCATTCTTGTTGCCGTCCACGAACTCCCCTTCGATGTTGACTGAACCGTCCTCATGCCACCATTGCCATTCACCGTGAGCATTCCCATCCTTGTATCGCCTGAGTGAGGTCACCTGGAGACTTCCGGTGAAATCGACGAACGACCCGTTGAACTCCTTGCCGTCCCTGTACTCACCCGTGGTAACGACTTCGCCAGTCCGGGAGAGGTGTCGTTCGGTTCCGACGGGCGTGCCCATGTCATACGTCAGGTGTGCGAACTCTTCCCCGGTGTCATACCACCATGTCCAGAGTCCATCTCGTACATCGTCGACGAGTTTGCCCTCGGAGAGCTTCTGGCCGTTCTCATGCAGGAACGTTTTGGTCCGCACGACCGGCTCGGATGATCCGTTTTCCTGTTGAGCAGAAGCAGATCGCAAACTCAATTGCCCCAATACGAACCCGGCCATACACACTGCGATGATCCGGGGGACGTTCCAGTTCCTCAGCATGTCTGATGCTCCTGCACAATGGGAATGGAGGTGAGTCGAGCGAGACGGTTCCTGCGGATACCACGTCACGTCAACCACGACAACGCACGTCCTTGGCCGATCTTCGCTTCCGTCTCGCGATTTCCGCAATCTCAGCGGCAATGCAGTAACCACGTAATCCGTAGAATCTCATTGCCAGAATTGTACGTTTGGTCACGCATGTTGTCACGAATACCGAATCGTTTGACGTCTCCTGCACCTGTCTTACAATGATTTGTTTCCCCCGACGGGAGGAATACGTGGACGAAGCCGTTCGCAAGGCAGATGTATTGGTCGAGGCTCTGGGCTGGATTCGCCAGTTTCGCGATCGGTACGTCGTGATCAAGTTGGGGGGGAGTGCACTTGAGGATCCTGAGTCGGTGCGGGCATGCCTCACAGACGTGATCTTCATGGAGACAGTGGGGATGCGGCCGATCCTCGTGCATGGTGGCGGGAAATCCATCAGTCGGGCAATGCAGACTGCGGGAATCGAACCCAGGTTCGTCGAGGGACGCCGCTATACGGACGATGCCACGCTCGACATTGTCTCACGCGTGCTTGCCGAGGATATTTGCGAATCTCTTGTTGACGAGATTCAAACGCAAGGCGGTCGTGCCGTCGGGTTGAACTTCCGCACCCAAAACGTGCTCATCGGAGAACGGCTGACGCTCGACGGAGAGAATGGCGAACCTGTCGACTTGGGACGTGTCGGTCATGTTGTCGACATTCAGCGAGACGTATTAGCCGCTGCTTGTCGAACGGACACCGTTCCCGTGATTCCCTCGATCGCCGTTGACCGCGAAGGGGGACTCCTCAACGTCAATGCTGACACCGCCGCCGCCGCCATTGCAAGACTGCTCAATGCCGAGAAACTCGTCTTTCTCTCAGATGTCGCTGGGATCTTTCTCGACCGGGAGGATGAATCGACGCTGCAACGGCATCTCACGGCGAGGCGCTGCCGCGAGCTCATCGCGGACGGCACGATCGACACGGGCATGATCCCGAAAGTCGAAGCGGGTATCGAAGCTCTCGAAGCGGGCGTCCGCAAAGTCCACATGGTCGACGCCCGCTTTCCCCACTCGCTCCTGCTGGAGATCTACTCGGACGAAGGCATTGGGACCGAGATCATCAAATTACGACCATCTGCCATCAACTAAAGGCCAACAGTCAATCATGTCCACCGCCACTTCATCATCCCAGGCAACGATCGCCCAGTTCGAGAAGTACGTGATTCCTAACTATGGGCGCTACCCGATCAGCCTTGTGCGGGGTGAGGGGACGTCCGTCTGGGATGCGGAGGGGAACCGCTATCTCGATCTGTTTCCCGGATGGGGCTGCAACATCCTTGGTTACTCACCTCCGCGTGTTGTGCGAGCGTTACAGGAGCAAGCCGCCAATCTCATTCATGTGCCCAATACGTGGTACATGGAACCACAGGGCCAGTTTGCTGAGGCTCTTTGTACGCGAGGGTTTGGCAAGGCATTCTTCTGCAACAGTGGAGCCGAGGCGATCGAAGGGGCTATCAAGCTCGCGCGACTGCACACGCCTCCTGAGAAGTACAAGATCATCACCTTCGAGAACGGCTTTCACGGCCGTACGTTGGCAGCCGTCACCGCGACGGCCCAGCCCAAGTATCACGACGGCCTCGGACCGCTTGTCGCCGGGTTCCAGTACGCACCGACGAACGACCTCGATGCCGTTCGCGCATTGGTTGACGACGAGACGTGCGGCATCCTGATCGAACCGGTCCAGGGCGAAGGAGGCGTCAACCTGCCGGACGACGGTTTTCTGCAGGGCCTGCGAGAGATTGCTGACGAACATGACCTCTTACTCATCTTCGACGAAGTCCAGACCGGCATGGGCCGCACGGGTACTTGGTTCGGCTATCAACAATGGAACGTGCAACCGGACATCATGACGCTGGCCAAAGGTCTCGCAGGCGGTGTGGCGGCAGGAGCCATCATCGCGACCGATGAAGTCGCTCCCAGCCTGCGACCCGGCATGCATGCGAGTACGTTCGGCGGCAACCCGCTGGCGTGTGCTGCCGGCGTCGCAACAGTCGAGACAATCGAGGAGGACGGTCTGCTGGAGAACTGCCAGCAGATGTCCGACCTGTTCCGCTCTCGCTTCGAGGCACTGCAGGCGGAACTTCCAATCATCGAAGAAGTCCGTGTGAAAGGGCTCATGGTTGGCGTTGATCTCACGATCCCCTCGACCCCAGCCGTCGGAAAGTGCATGGAAAATGGGTTGCTCATCAACGCCACGCACAACACCGTCGTGCGTTTGTTGCCGCCGCTGAACGTCACTGCCGCGGAGGTTGAGGAAGGATGTGACATCATCGCCAAGGTCCTGCGTGAGATGGCCGAGGAGGTGGAATGATGCAGCACTTGCTTACCCTTCGTGATCTCACTCCCTCTCAGGTCAACGAGATACTCATCCATGCCACGGAATTGAAGGCGAGGCTCCGTGCGGGCGATCGTGCTCCACTCCTTCCCGGTCGCGTGCTGACACAGGTCTTCGAAAAGCCATCGCTGCGCACCCGCGTGAGCTTTGAATCCGCGATTGGTCAATTGGGCGGATACGGAATCTTTCTGACCGGTAAGGAAGCGGGTCTTGAGGGCCGTGAATCCAATGCAGACGTTGCCCGTGTCCTTGGCGGCTACTCGGATGTGATCGCCCTCCGTACGTTTTCGCAGGAGTTGATCGAACTGTTCGCAGCCGAGTCGGGTTGTCATGTGATCAACGCGCTGTCGGACGCCTCGCATCCATGCCAGGCATTAACTGACATTCTCACGATGCGTGAAGCCTTCGGCGATGTGACCGGTCGCACGCTGACCTACGTCGGTGACGGCAACAACGTGGCCGTGTCCTTGGCGACCATCTGTGCCCAACTCGATATCACATTCGTGATCGCATCACCGGATGGCTATCAGCTTGATGAATCGCTCCTTGAGGATCTTCGCCGTGAGTATCCCGGAGCCCGTCTGTCGCAATCCGCCGATCCGCATGCAGCGGTGAAAGAGGCTGACGTCATCTACACTGATGTCTGGGCCAGCATGGGGCAGGAGTCGGAAAAGTCCGCCCGCGAGAAGATCTTCGCCGATTACCAATGCAATGCGGCATTGATGTCCTCCGCACCCAAACAGGCAAAGTTCCTGCACTGCCTCCCGGCCCGCCGTGGCCTCGAAGTCACCGATGAAGTCATTGACGGACCACAATCTCTCGCGTTCCCTCAGGCCGAGAACCGCATGCACCTCGCCAAAGGGGTCTTGGCATGGTTGCTTGACGCGAGCTAATCAAACATCAATAAAAGGTTGAATCCACGAATGACCGTTCGCCACGATGGACGACAACCCGACGAACTTCGTCCGATCTCGGTCGAACGGCCCTTTCGGAGTGCGGCTCCCGGGAGCGTGCTGATCGCTGCGGGAGGAACAGCTATCCTTTGTACCGCGAGCATTGATGAAGAGATTCCCCCCTGGAAAAAGGACGTCGAGAACCCTTCCGGCTGGGTGACTGCCGAGTACAACATGCTTCCGGGAAGCACGTCGCCCCGCAAACGCCGCGACCGAAGCGGCAAGATTGACGGACGATCGACGGAGATCCAGAGGCTCATCGGCCGCAGCCTCCGTTCGGTTGTCGACATGGCTGCGTTAGGACCGCGCACTATCAACGTCGACTGTGATGTCCTCGAAGCCGACGGTGGAACACGGACGCTGTCGATCACAGGTGGCTTCATCGCCCTTGTGGACGCGGTTGCCGCAATCGAGGGATTAAATGGGCAGGCCAAAAGAGTGTTCACCGCAAGCGTCGCTGCCGTCAGCGTCGGCATGTTCGACCGGCAGATTCTGCTGGACCTCAACTATCACGAGGACAGCCGGGCGGATGTTGACATGAATGTCGTGATGACGGGCAGCGGACAATTCGTCGAGGTCCAGGGAACGGCTGAAGGGCAAACGTTCAGCCGTCAGGAGTTAGATCAACAACTGGCCGTCGCGGAAGCAGGCATTGCCGGGCTGACGGCCATTCAGCGGGAGATTCTCGGCGAGAAATGGCCTCTGGACTCACTCGGCTAATTCTGCTAGAAACCCCGCCCCTCCCTCTGAGACACACGTCTCAAACAATCCCGTATCGACAATTCATCAAGACCCCGACTGGCAATTGCCGGAACAAGGTCCGCGCGTTTCGCGAAGGAGTGTGAGATGCACCGCGTCCCCGCATACACGTTGCTGTTTCTCAGCATGAGCCTCCCGCTTACAGCCGCCACCAACGTCATGGCTGCTCGGATTGAGGCCGTTCCCGGCAAGGAATATCGACTTCACAAGCAGAATGGCCCGTGGCAGATCATGGTCGCCAGCTTTCGACCGGCCAACCCGGACGGCACGGTCAGCGAAGGCAAAACACCGGACGAACTCGCTCAAGATCTCGTCCTCGAACTTCGACAGAAGGGTTTGCCTGCTTACACCTACAGTCAGCAGGCCATCGACGAGAAGATCGCCACTCGCGACAAACTCGGGCGCGAGGAGACTCGAAAACTGCTCACCAGCTACGATCAGGTATGCGTCATCGCCGGCAACTACGAAAGTCTCGACACGCCGACAGCAAAGCAGACCCTGGAGTGGGTCAAAAAGTTTCGGCCCAAATCCTTACAGCAACCCGGTGTAAGCTGGCTGGAGACAAAGCGAAAGCAAGGTCCTCTCAGCCGGGCTTTTCTTACAGTCAATCCGATGCTCACCCCGGAAGAGATTGCTGCCCGGAAACATGATCCGCTGCTCGTCAAAATAAACAGCGGGGGACAGAACTCCTTGTTTGAGAACGAAGGCAAATACACCCTCGTGATCGCGACCTTCTCCGGAAAAATGCTCGCGCACCTCGGCGACAGCGATGCTCCGGATGCACAGGACGCCTTTCGGGTCAGCGATAACCTCGACGAGGCGTCGCACAACGCTTGGGAGTTGTCCGTGGCGCTCCGTCAGTTGAATGCCAACATTGACGCCTACGTCTGGCATGATCATTACCAGTCGATCGTGACCGTCGGATCATTCGAGTCTCCTCAGGATCCAAAGATCCGGCGTTATCTGCAGGTCTTCGAAGCACAGCCCGGTGCTGATATCGATCAGGTCGCCCACACACTCCGTAGTCTCCTAGGCGGAGCAGCTGACCATTTCGGCGTTTCAGCGGGCGATTCCGGCGTGCGGTTTCTGACCATCAACAACGCTGGCAAGGACGGAAACGAAACCCGCATGTGGCTGTTTGATCCCTCACCGTACCTCAAGCAGGTCCCATCCCGACGGTAGCGGAAGATTGCTTAATTTGGACCACGCGGCGTGACGACTCCCCGCTCGGGACTCGATGCGGTCGCATACAGCTTCTTGGGAATCCGCCCTGCGAGGTAAGCATACCGCCCCGCTCGACAGGCGAGCTTCATTGCGTGTGCCATCGTGAGTGCAACCTTCGCCCCTGCAATACCCGTATTGAGCAGCACGCCGTCGCAGCCCAACTCCATCGCCGCTGAGACATCGCTCGCCGTTCCGACACCCGCGTCGATGATGACCGGATAGTCTGCATCGTCCTCTTTGAGATACTCCAGACAGATGCGAAGGTTATTCGGATTGAGAATGCCTTGCCCGCTGCCGATGGGACTCCCCGCAGGCATGACGGATGTCGCCCCCGCATCCTTGAGACGCTTGGCCGTGATGGGATCATCCGTGGTGTAACAGAGCACTTGAAACCCGTCAGCGACGAGTTGCTTTGTGGCATCAAGTGTCGCCACCGGGTCGGGCAACAGTGTCCGCGTGTCGCCGAGCACTTCGAGCTTCACCCAATCTGCTCCGGGGTTCTCCAGATTCGTGAGAATCTCCCGCCCCAATCTGGCGACCCGAACGGCCTCATCCGCTGCAAAGCAACCAGCGGTGTTCGGCAAAATGGTGAACCGCTCCAGGTCGATGAAGTCGAGGATGTTTCGCCCATCCGAGTCGACGAGCCTTTCCCTCCTGACGGCCACCGTGATCACCTCCGCCTCACTCGCAGCGAGACACTCCTGCATCAATTCAAACGTCGCGTATTTCCCCGTCCCAACGATGAGACGCGAGGCAAACGTATGCGAACCCAACGTAAGAGGCGTATCTAAGACAGTCTCTGTTGTAACAGTTTTTGTCATCTCGATTACCGAATTCTTCGACGTCGTGTGCGGATCATCCGCCGCCGACAAGCGTCACAATCTCCAGGTGATCCCCGTCACTGAGCAGGCACGCCGCATACTCCGCCCTTGGAACGATCTCCAGATTAAGCTCGACGGCAATTCCCTTTGTACGAATGCTAAGCGTGTCGAGAAGGTCAGACACGCTTTGCCCAACTGGAACCTCTGTTTCTTCTCCGTTGAGGATGACCTTCACCGCGATTGCCTCTTGCACTCATCATTGAGATACCTATGGTGGTCAACTATAGGTTGGTCATCCTCCCCATTCAACAAGCGACGTAGGGTATCTCCATGAGCCAGACACCACTGGATGGCAAACGCATCCTTTGTTTTGTGGGCGACATCTACGAAGACCTTGAGCTCTGGTATCCCAAATTGCGACTCGAAGAGGCTGGTGCCCATGTCACCATCGCCGGTCCGGAAGAGGGGGTGACCTATGCCGGCAAGCACGGATACCTCTGTCAGTCCGACGCAGCGATCGCTGACATGGAAGTGGACGACTTTCACGGCGTGATCTGCCCGGGAGGGTTCATGCCGGACAAGCTGCGTCGCGACCCCAAGGTGCTCGAACTCGTGCAGGGCTTCAACGCTCACCTGAAGATGATCGCAGCCATCTGTCACGGTGGATGGATTCCCATCTCGGCGAAGGTCTACACACAGGTCCGTGTGACCGGTTCACCCGGGATCAAGGACGATCTCATCAACGCGGGTGCAATCTGGGAGGACAAACCCGTCGTCGTTGATCGTCACTTCGTCAGCAGCCGCAAGCCAGATGATCTCCCACAGTTCTGCCGAGGCATGATCCGTGTACTGACCGGGGCGTGAACTGTTCTGAAACGGACTGATCCAACTCGATAGACATTACCATTCCGTCCGCTTCATCGGCGTTTCATCCCATCACAACAGCGGTGCCCTGCTCAGGTGTCCGATCGACGTGGGATCGACTTTCCGTGAGGGTCTTTCGATGGAGACTTCAGTTCCGATTGCAGCCGATCCTGAATGGCATCGTCGATGAAGTGCTCGACGCGGTGAGCAGTTTCATGCAGGTGATCATCCGGGAGTTCGAAGTGTTTCGCCATGTAGGCTTCCCACAAACGGTGTGCTCGCACGAGCGACTTCGCGCTCTCCCGTCCCCGGTCGGTGAGACTGAGTTCCCCCGATGCCTGTCGGGTGATGAAGTCACCCCGCAACAGACTGCGCACGGAAAGTGACATCACCCACCGATTGATGCCGTTCTGCTTTGCGACAAGATCAGGAACCGAGACATCGGTCGGTCTGGCGGCTGTCTGTTCCTCAATGCGGAACAACAGTCCAAGGAGATCGTCCCCGGCGATCTTCAGGCCCAGGCGGAAGCGGTGGATCAACTTTGAAACGATTCCATGTTTCGGGGCGAACACCAATGCGATCACGAACAGCATGCCCGCGGTGACCGACATCATCCCCGCCGTTCCGGCGTCTTCGATGGTCGGGTATCCGAGTCGGGAGAAGATCATGCGAGGCAAGGTCAATGTCAGAGCATGGCCCAACACGGCGCTCAGCGCGGCGATGCCCACGCTCAACCCAAGCACGACCATCAGTCTCTCGCTGAACATCAATGCGGTTGCAGACGGGATGATTAACAAACCAATCACCAGAATGCTGCCGACGGTCGTAAAGGCAGCGACGACTGTCATCGCAGTGATCGCCATGAGTCCATAATGGATGCCCCGAGCGGGAATGCCCAAACTCGTCGCCAGTGCGGGATCGAATGCCGCGAGCGTAAGTTCCTTGTAGAACAAAACGGTCAGCAACAGGTTGAGCACGAAGATCGCCCCGTTGACCAAGACGGGCTCGGGGATCGACGTGCCGGGAATTGTGTCGAGTGCTGCCATTTCAATGATGCCGAACAGTACGCAATCCACATCGATGTGCACATCGTCAACATCCAGTCGAATCAAGAGCAGCCCCAAGGCGAAGACGGCTGTGAACACCACTCCTAAAGATGCACCGCTTTCCAGCCGTCCGAGTCGCTGCACCCACTCGGTCAGCCATGCTGTCCCGACGCCAACCAGCACTGCTCCCGCAAAAAGAAACATCTGCAACAATGCATCCTGCTGTCCCGAAGAGATCCAACCGGCCTGCCTCATCCCCACGGCGACAAGAAACGCCAACACGACTCCGGGCAACGCGGAATGCGAAAGTGCGTCGCCCATCATTGAGTGCTTGCGCAGCACAAGCCAGGCTCCCGGTAGAGCACACGACATGGCCGTCAATGCGGCGCTTCCCGCAATCGCCGTATCAAGCGACGACCAGCCGGACAACAGATGAAAGAACTCTTGGATCATGGTGCATTCGTCAGCCGGATGAACTCCCGGTCGTTGCATGCGAACTCACCGGCACCGCCTCTTCCGGGTGATCGAGTTGGTACTCCAACTCTGCGATCAATTCGGGATCGAGAACATGTTCGATCAGGTCAGCATCTCGGTCGACATGACTCGGAGCAATGTGGGCATACTGCATCAGATACATCTCCCACAGTCGATGATTGCGTGCGATGCGACGTGCCTCCTCGGCCCCGGTCTCCGTCAATCGCCAGTTGTCATCGCCCGTGTGTTGCATCAGACCGTCTTTTTCGGCGACAGCAACCAAACGCCGCAACGTCGAGAGATCCCAGGCACGCATGCTGACCAAATCGCCCAACAATATCTCGTGGTCCATCATCTCTTCATGTGTGGGGATGGGATCGCTCACAGCATGTTCGACCAGTTCGAAGCAGGCACGTAACAGATCGACGCGTCCGACGTCGTGGCGCAGCTTGCGTTGCTGCCACGCGTGAACTAGCACGCCTCTCTTCGAACCGAACAACAGGCTCAAGGCAAACAGAGACGCTCCCGTCAGCACGATGACGGCCCCCGCCGCCATCCGGGGAAACAGGGCACTGATCACCGTGCCAAAGAAAGAACTCATCCCGCCGACCAGGCCCGCTCCGAGCGTCATGAGGCGGATGTCATCCGTCCAAAAACGCGCGGAAGCCGGCGGGATGATGAGAGTCGCGACGACCAGAATCAGCCCGACGCTCTGCATGCCGACAATTGTGACTGTCACCACCAACCCGATCAAGAGCGTATCCAGCCAGAACACAGGCCAACCCTCCGCGGCAGCAAACTGCTCGTCAAAACACAAGATCGTCAGCTCTTTCATGAACAACATCGCCAACACCAAAACGACGGTGGCGATACCGACGAACAGCCACACGTCATCCGCAACGAGTGATGCCGTCTTTCCGTTGAGATAGGTTTTCAAGCCGGCCGCATTCCCCCCTGGGACCCGCTGCACGATGGTGAACAATGCGGCCCCCAACCCATAGAACACACTCAGCGTCATCGCCATCGCCGCATCCGCTTTGATGCGTGAGAATTTGTCGATCAGCATCACCGTGACCGCACCTGCGAGACCGAACGCGAACGCCCCCAACAGCAGACCGGGCAACCACTTGCCTGTCCCCGGCGACAAACCCTCCATCACGAGAAAAGCGATCGCGATCCCCGGCAGAGCCGAATGCCCCACAACGTCACCAACGAGCGCCCGCTTTCGCAAGAGCATGAATGTCCCGACGATGCCCGCTGTGATACCGAGGATCGTTGTGCCGAGCAACACGACGCGAGTGTTGTAGTCCCGCAGAGAGAGAACTCGCGACAGCCGAGAAACAAGGGATGGTGACACCGTGTTGTTCTGTTGGATAGCAAGAATGTGCGGGTGTCCGGTTTCGACGTTCGGGTGTCGCAAGGATGACAACGAAATCGACGACACCCGAACGCCGACACCCGAACGCCGCGCTGCCTCAACATTTCGGGGCACCAACGAGCCGACACCCATCAGCACAAGTAACACACCAACAACCCGCGTGGCCATCACTGCCCCTCCGCGAGTCGCGTCCCGACCTGATCGAGCAACGCGAGTCGACCGCCGTACGTCCTGCGAAGGTTCTCCTCTGTGAATACCTCCGCCGTGGGTCCGGATGCAACGAGACGCATATTGAGCATCAGGACATGGTCGAAATAGTCAGCGACGGTCTGCAAGTCGTGATGCACCACGAGAGCCGTTTTTCCGGTGGAACGCAAATCACGAAGGACCTGCAGAATGGCCCGCTCGGTCGCTGCGTCCACACCGGCAAACGGCTCATCCATCAGGTAGAGATCCGCTTCCTGCACCAATGCTCTCGCCAGAAACACCCGCTGTTGTTGCCCTCCTGAGAGTTGGCTGATCTGACGTTTTGCAAAGTCCGCCAGCCCGACTCGATCGAGTGCTTCGCGTGCCGCCTTTCGCCACTTGCGAGTCACTGGCCGGAACCAGCCGATCTTTCCATACAAACCCATCGTGACGACATCGAGCGCGCTCACCGGAAAGTCCCAGTCGACACTCGTGCGTTGTGGCACGTACGCCACTCGCTCACGTTGATCCTCATACGGCTGTCCAAATACGCGCACATCACCGGAAACCTTGGGAACAAGGTCCAGTGCAGCCTTGATCAGCGTACTCTTGCCTGCCCCGTTCGGACCGACGATTGCGATCAACTCACCAGCCGGGGTGTCGTAGTCAACGTCCCAAATCACTGGTCGCCGGTGGTAGGCAACCGTCATGTCATGAATCGACAAGGGGGACGATTCTGGATGTTCCGACGCATACGTTTCGGCCGGCACGGTCGCGGCCGACAAGTCTGCTGAGTTTGAAAAGGATTTACTCACGGCTGTTGATTCACGATTCGCAGACCCGGTTGAACTACTCCTGACCAGTTCTGTTCAGTTTTCCTTGCATTCCTTTTTCCGGAGCTTGTCCACCCAGCGCTCGCGCGATTGTGGTCGCATTGTGATCGATCATTCCGATGTAGGTGCCCTCGTAGGTCCCCTCCGGTCCCATCGCATCCGAAAACAGAGTCCCTCCCTTCCGAACATCCCACCCTCGACTTTTCGCGCCTTCGATGACCGACTGGATATTGGCCGAATTCACACTCGACTCGACAAAGATCGCCGGCACCTTGTTTGTCACCAGCATGTCGACCAGCCGGACGATGTCATCAACCCCCGGCTCTGACTCGGTCGTTATCCCCTGCACCGACTCGACCGGGACGCCGTAAGAACGACTGAAGTATTCAAATGCGTCATGCGCCGTCACCAGATACCGCTGCGACTCCGGAATCGACGCGATGACCTCGCGCGCATACCGGTCGAGTCCCTCTAATTCCGCTTGAAATACGTTTGCACTGGCGAGGTACTCTGCAGCATGTTCTGGATCGAATTCTCCCAGACGATTCGCAACCGTGTCGACCGTGAGACTCCATAGCGCGACATCATTCCAAACGTGCGGGTCCGGATGCCCCTCGAACTCGGCTGGCGTCCTCAACTGGCTCTTCGGAATATCAGCAGTCACGGCAAACACAGGCCGGCCTTTCCCGGACATCAACTCGAAAGTTGACTGCATCTGTCCTTCGAGGAGCAACCCGCTGTAAAATACAACGTCCGCACCCTGTAAGCGGCGGATGTCGCTTCCCGTTGGCACGTAAAGATGCGGGTCGACCCCTTCGCCCATCAGGGCCACGACCGCCGCTCGCTCACCCGCCACATGCGAAACGATGTCGGCGACCATCCCTGTGGTGCACACAATCGCAATCTTGCCGTCCGCCAGATGGTCATCGGAAATCGTCGTACCGGCCGGCTGGCATCCCGCCTGAGAGCACGCCAACGCCAGTTGGCAGCACATCAATGTCGAGCGAAAACGCCTCATATCCATGTGTCGACACCGTTTTCTAGTCACCTCAACTTATTTTTTGATCGTACAAAAAGTCCTTACGGCGTTGCAACAGCTGAAAATCGGTTATACTTCTTAGCTCGCGAAACAACGGCTTTCAGACAGAATCAAGAGCTTCGGCCATGAGCGACAATAACCATCTCATCCAGGTCAAAACCGCACTTGCGGAGAAGTACGAACGTCTCTCTCGGAGTGCAAAGAGTGACCCGAAAACCCGCCAGTTTGCGACGCGGGCCCTTAGATACCGTCGTCAGGTCGCCCAATTGCAGCACGAGTCACCGTCCTGAGTGACTTGGCGGCTCGTCCATGATCTCGACTGGTTCGTCTTCTGCGAGCACGTCCAGCAAATAACGGGTGAGTTCGGGCAAACCCTTTCCTGTCGCTGAGGAAATGAGCATCACCGGTTGACCCAGTTCCTCGCTGAGCAACTCGGCAGCCGCCTCCGCATCCGTCAGCTCGCACTTCGAGACACAAACGATCTCCGGTCGCTCCATCAACGACGGGTCGTACAACCGCATCTCTTCGCGGATTTGCCGGTAGTTCGCGATCGGATCAGACTGATCCATTGGCGACGGCTCGACCAGATGCACAAGCACTTTCGTCCGCTGAACGTGCTTGAGGAACTCATGCCCGAGCCCAATCCCCGCGTGAGCCCCTTCGATCAGTCCCGGGATGTCGGCCACGACAAACTGATGCGCAAATCCAACACGGACGAGGCCCAGGTTGGGGTACTTTGTCGTAAACGGATAGTCAGCGATCTCGGGGGTTGCGTTCGACATCCGACTCAGCAGCGTCGACTTGCCCGCATTTGGTTTGCCGACTAATCCGACGTCTGCAATCAGCTTCAGTTCCAGCGAGACTTCCCGCTTCTCTCCCTCACCGCCATATTCGAACTCTCGTGGTGCTCGATGCGTCGCGGTCGCAAATCGTTTGTTGCCCCTTCCTCCCTGCCCCCCACGCGCGACGACCACCTCGTCGCCATCCTGGGCGAGGTCTCTCAGCAAATGACCTCGCTCAGCATCCCGAACTAATGTTCCGGGAGGCACGAGTACCACAGCGTTCTCACCGCACTTGCCGGTCCGCAGACTCCCCTGACCATGACCACCACGCTCGGCCCGCCAGTGTCGATGGCCCGCGATGTTGGCCAGACTCCCCAGATTTCGCTCGGCCCTGACGATGACGTCGCCACCGTGTCCGCCATCGCCCCCGTCCGGTCCGCCACGTGGCACGTGTGCCTCACGGCGGAAGCTCATACAGCCGTTCCCGCCGTCTCCCGCTTCACAAGTGATCAGCACCCTGTCAACAAACATGATCCACAGCAGCCTTCAACGAATACCAACAAACGATCTCTCGATAGAATGTAACAGACCGACCATCTTCGGACATCATCCGGAATCTGTACTCGTCACAGCCATTGGAAAGACCCGACCATGCAAGACTGGAACCTCATTGACCGCCAGTTGATGGGCAACGCGTGGATCGGTTCACGCATTGCTGAAACTGTCACGGAGTTATGTGATGAGATCGGCGTCCGCTGGGCAGGGACTCCTGCCGAACGCGCCGCAGCCGAGGCCGTCGCTCGACGGTTCGATGCGATGGCACTGTCCGACACAAGGATCGAGCCGTTTCCGCTCGTAAGCTGGAAGTGCCGGAGTGCTTCACTTCGGCTTGTCGATTCAACAGAGCCCGACATCGATGTTCGCCCCAGCATGTTTTGTCCCTCGGTCTCGGTGGAGAGTCGAGTGATTGACGCGGGATTTGGAATGCCCGCAACATTGGTTCAGATCCCGGAGGACCTCCTGCGCGGGAGTGTCGTCCTGATCGATGGCGGTCACGAACCTTTTTCAGAGCCACTCCCGTTACACGTGCGATTGCAATCTCTGACACGAAGAGGAGTCGAGGCCGCCATTGTCATCTCATCAACGGGCGGTCGCCGCACAGCCGATTTTTCGGTCAATGACTGGAGAGACGCTGATCCGTACGCAATTCCGCTCGCGGTCGTGCAGACTTCGCGTGAAGACGGAGCCCGGCTGCGTCGCCAAATCTCCGATGGTGCGACTGTCACTGTTGACGTTGACGCACAACGATTCGATGGAGAGTCGTGGAACGTCATGGCCGACTTGACCGGCTCCAAGTGCCCGGACGAGTCTCTGGTCCTCTCCGCTCATCACGACACGACGACGGATTCCTACGGTGCAAACGACAACGCGGCCGGAGTCGCCGTGCTGTTGGAGACGGCCCAGCTGCTCGTCGATCTTCAACGGGAGACCGGTGTTAGTCCGGGCCGAACGATTCGGTTCGTCTCCTTCGGAGCCGAGGAGCAGGTATTGCAAGGTTCGAGAGCGTACGTGGCCCAACATCATGGACCGGAGCCTCCCCCGCGTCTCATGATCAACCTTGATGAACTGGCAGCGGGGCCGATGAAGGGCGTCGTCCTGCAGTTCCCGGAGTTTCGACCGCTCGTGCAGTCACAACTCGACACGATAGGCGAAGGATATGCCTGTCATGTGATGTCACAGTTGGACGTGTCGGGCGACATGTTTCCGTTTTCACGAGCCGGGATTCCCACATCCATTCTCTGGCGGTGGCGATTCGTCGGTCGCCATCCGGATGTCGCCTTTGGTCACACGAACGCCGACACACCTGACAAGCTGCGGATGCGAGAACTGAAAGAGTACGCTGGCCATCTAGCAAGGTTGCTGCTGCGGCTCTCACACGTACCGCCGGAGGACTGGCCAGAGAATCAACTTTGCGTCGATGAGATCGAAAGACGCATCGAGGCCGAACGCGGCAGCGTCTTTCGCACGATGTGACCAAAGGGTTGAACCGCCAAGGCGCCGAGTATCACGAGCGCTCGATGTCAAGACTTCATCCGCGATAGGGCCCTAGGACTTGGCGCTCTTCGCGTCTTGGCGGTTGATGCATTGCCGAATTGAGATTGATGAGCCGAGACCCAGAAGCGACAGACTGTCACGATGGATCATCGCTTCGATTGCCTCGTGGTCGAGTCGTGGAAGTGCCGTCCCTTCCATTTGATCGTTCAGTCTGCGCAGACCATCGATTGAGGCATCCACCGTCGTAAAAGGGTAGTCGCTGCCGAAGAGGAGCTTGTTCCACACACCGTACTCCTGAACGAGCATGAGACTGTGGTAGAGCTGAAACGGTCGGTAATGGAGTGCACTCACGTCTGCATAAACGTTGGGGTGCTTACGGATGACGGCGACGCACTCACCTTCATACGGATGCCCCAGATGAGCCATGATGATTTTCACCTCCGGAAAGCGGATGGCGACTCGGTCGAGATGTCGCGGCAGCGTGCAATCGAGCGGTGCTTGTGACACGAACGTCGTCCCGGTGTGCAGCAGGACCGGAAGAGAGTGCGACGTTGCGTACTCCCACAACGGGTTCAGCCGTTCGTCATCCGGCTGGAACCCGGCATACATGGGCATCAGCTTGATGCCCCGCAGGCCGAGTTGCTCATGGCCGTCACGCATCTCCCGCTGCCAGTCATCCTGCGTGGGATCGAGTGAGAGAAATCCGACCAATCGGTCAGGGTGAGCCGCCACATAGTCTGCAACGTACTGATCATCGACCCATAACCCGCTGAGCTTCGCCTTGCCGCCGAACACGATCGTGCGATCCGCATGTGTTGCCCCGGCTCGGTACTCGTCGTAACGCACACTCAAGTCGACCTCGACACCCGCTCGGGCGCGTTTGGCCTGCTCACGGAAATCGTCGTTGAAGTGGTCTGGATAGGCCCACGCATGAGAATGTACGTCAACAATCATGCTCGCCTCACAGGTAATGTGTGATGAAAGCGTGTAAGTTGTATCACTCAGAAGAAGTTCACGATGACACAACGGCAGCGTCAACACAATGCCTTCTGAAGCGAGTCATCTCAATTCCGAAAGGTTCTCAAAGTGGCCGGATGATTCGTGGTGTGTGGCCGGGGCTGGACCGACGTCAGGAGGGAAGCCCCGGTGAGCGGTTTCTGGACATCAAGTGTTGAATTCGCGCTCGCCGGGGCTTCGGACTTCGTCCTCCAGCCCCGGCCACCCAACTCACAGCTTCAAAAAATGACAGACCACGAGTGATTACTTGAGAGACCGGATGAGTCACGACTCTCCAGACAGACAGGCCGTTCAACCGACCAACGTCCGTTGGGTCGTGTTGGCGCTCGTCGCGTTTGCTGCGGCGAGTGCGTATCTCACGCGGTACTGCATCTCGGCGGCCAACACGACGATGCAGGAAGACCTGGGCTTCGACAACTCACAGATGGGCGGGCTGATGAGCTCGTTTATGCTGGGGTACTTCCTGTTTCAGATCCCGGGCGGTTGGCTCGGGACACGCTTCGGCACACGAGCCGCGTTTGTGGTGATCGCCATCTGCTGGTCGATGTGCAATGTGTGGACCGCCGCAGCGTCTCTCATGGGAATGCTGTGGGCATCGCGGTTCATGCTTGGGGTATTTCAGGCAGGCATGACGCCCCTGTCTGCGAAGATTGTGAAGGACTGGATACCGCTGTCCCGTCGAGGCATGAGCAGCTCGATCATCGGCGCGTCGATGTCGCTGGGGAGTGCGCTGACCGTTCTGCTCACCGGATGGCTGTTGGAGCAGGAGTTCGGCTGGCGAAGCATCTTCGCCGCTTACTCCCTTGTCGCAATCGTCTGGGCGCTCGTCTTCGCATGGTTCTTTCGCTCGACTCCGCGCGACCATGCCTCCGTCAACGAGGCCGAGTTGGAACTGATCGAGAGATCACCGGGCGAAGATTCGTCGAATGATGACCAAGAGCAAACCGAGAGCGGATGGTCACTGACCATGCAAATGGCTGGAAGCCTGAGCCTGTGGGGACTCTGCGTGCAGTCGTTCTTTCGGGCGGCCGGTTACGTGTTCTTTGCAACGTGGTTCTTTGCCTTTCTGGAGTATGTGTACCACATTGAGCAGGATCAGGCAGGGGTTCTCAACAGTCTGCCACTGATCGCGGTCGTCGCGGGGAGCCTGTCCGGTGGAGTGCTGGTCGATCGACTCCTGAAAACGACCGGCAGCAAATGGATCAGCCGTTCGGGGACCGCGTTCGTGGCAATGACCGTCTGCGGACTGCTGACGATGGCCTCCGCCTGGACGGAGACCGCGACGCAACTTTCGGTCGTGATTGCCATCGGAGCCTACTTCTCCGGCATCGGTCTCCCCGTCGCCTGGGCAGCGACCATCGACGTGGGAGGACGACACACGGCCGTCGCGATGGGTATCATGAACATGGCTGGATGCCTAGCCGGTGCAATCATGCCGTACGTCTTGGGAAGTTGGTTCGACGACATCCAAGAGTCCGGCGGCGATTGGAATCACGTGATCTTTCTGCACGCCGCGTTCTATTTCGTCTGTGCAGTCAGTTGGCTGATGGTCAACCCGAATCGGCGTATTGACTGACGCCGAATCACTACTTGGAAGAATGTCGAACTCGAAATCAGATTGACGAAAGTAGCACGAATTCCGAATGACGAAACGACTTTGCAAACTGTGAAGCGATCATCACTCCATCACATTTCGAGCATTCGACATTTGGACATTCCTTCGTCATTCTGATTTCGACATTCGTCATTCCCCACCACAATTCAGACCCCCAATCAACCCACGAACCTCCCATGTTGTTTGACACACACACCAATCTGATGTGGTACCCGGATCATCTGTCGGATGAGTTCGTCGAGTTCGCGTGGGAGGCCAAGCGGGCGAAGATGAAACTCTCTGATGATGTCTACTTCGCAGGCAGCGATGTGCAGGAAGCGAATGCGTTCGACTCGAAGCCGGACCAACTGCTGGAGGCGACGGCCGATGCGGACAAGGTGGTTGTGTTCGGTATCAAAGCTCCCTTCACCGGCATCAACGCGGATCAGGAACTCATCGCGAAGTTTGTCCGAGAGCATTCGGAGAAGTTCATCGGCTGGTGCTCGGTCGATCCCAACGATGAGGATTGCATCGACCAACTTGATTACTACGTGAATGACCTCGGATTGCGGGGGCTCAAATGCTCGCCCATCTATCAGAACTGGGACCCGCAAGACCCGAAGCATCTGCCGTTGTTCAAGAAGGCGGAGTCGCTCGGCATCCCGGTCAACATTCACCAGGGGACGTCTTTCGTCAGACCAGGGCCATTAAAATACGCCAACCCGATTCAACTCGAAGACATCGCGATCGCCTGTCCGGACCTGCGGATCGTCATTGCTCACATGGGACACCCGTGGGAGGACGAATGCGTGGTGCTTATCCGCAAGCACCCCAACCTGTACACGAACATCTCCGCCCTGCACTATCGACCGCTGCGGCATTATCAGGCGTTCATGACGGCGATCGAGTACGGCGTCGAGCACAAACTGATCTTCGGCTCCGACTTCCCTTCCGCAACCGCCGCACAGGTCATCGCCGGACAACACAAGGTGAACAACGTCGTCGCTGGGACCAATCTTCCCAAGGTGCCTGATGAGATGATTCACAATATCATCTATGAGAACTGGAAACGCTTCTTGCCGGAGTACGCGTGAGACGCAGTGCCATTCCACTCGCAGCAACTCGAATGACGAAATCAGAATGTCGAAGGAAGCACGAATGACTAAGTCCGAAAGAAGCTTTGAAGCACCCCGGTACTGCAAGGGGCTGGGTGTCCTCGCGGGTTTAATCGCCATCTTTATTGGGAAGGACACGTCCGGTGCTGCGGATGCTCCTCCTGATTACGAGTGGGTCAACATCACGATGAACGCGGAGTTCGCTCCGCGTGATGGGGCCGGGGCGCTGTCGTACGATGGTCGCATGTGGTTCATTGGCGGTTGGAATCCGATCGGCACTTATCGAGAGTTCTTCCCTCGTATCTGCAACAACGAAGTCTGGAGTTCGACCGATGGCACCGAATGGACGCTGGTGAAGCCCAATTCGTTCATCGACCAGTCGTTCGATGCAACTGCTGACTGGGAAGGCCGACACACCGCCGGGTATGCCGTCTATCGGGATCGCATGTGGATCATCGGTGGCGATGTCAATCAGGGTCACTACCAGAACGACGTCTGGAGTTCGGTCGACGGCGAGCATTGGGAGTTCGTCAACCGGGACAAGCCTCTCCGCTGGGCACCGCGAGCACTCCACTACACCGTCGTGCATGACGACCGCATCTGGGTCATCGGCGGACAGACCATGCCCGCATTCGCGAAGGAGTCGGATGCCGAGACGTTCTACCGGGACATCTGGACCACACAGAATGGCGTGGACTGGACGGAGGCCAAACCGGAAGAACCGTACTGGTCGCCACGCGGAATGATCGGCGGCAGTGCGGTGAAGGACGGTCGCATCTGGATTCTCGGCGGCGGCACCTACGACACACCTCAGACTCCGAAGCGGAACTTCTACAACGACGTCTGGAGTTCAGCAGACGGTGTGAAGTGGACGCGTCACATCGAGTCAGCACCGTGGGAGCCCCGGCAATATCACGACGTCGCGGTCTGGGATGACCGGCTGTGGGTCATGGAGGGCTACAACGGCACGAGCGGCAACCGCAAAGACGTCTGGCATTCGACCGACGGCGTCGAATGGCACGAACTCCCGGACACCCCCTGGAAGCCACGACACGCTGCGAGCCTGTACGTTCACAACGATGCCCTGTGGATGATCGCCGGCAACAACATGGAGCCGGACGTGTGGAAGCTCGTGCGGAAGTGAAACCGCCCCAACTCGTCATTCGTCCGTTGGTGTGATCTGAGTTTTCAGTTGTCAGTCTTCACTGATCAGATATCAAACGTCAAATCTCAATCGTCAGATCTGATACCTCATGTTTCAGGTCTCAAATTTGAAATCTCAAGTAAATGAACACCTCTCCCATCACTCCCGCAACACTCTCGTCCTCCGTGATCGCGGTGCCGCCGCTCGCACGAAACGGCGACCTCACCCTCAATCGTGCTGAGAACGAGAAGTTGATCCGGCACCTCGAAAGCGGCGGTGTGACGACGTTGCTCTACGGCGGCAACGCGGTGCTGTATCACGTGGCCCTCAGCGAGTACGCAGAACTACTCACGTTGCTGAGCGAGGCAGCGGGTGCTGACACATTGATGATCCCTTCCGTCGGCCCGGCGTACGGCACGATGATGGATCAGGCAGCCTTCCTTCGGGACTTTGACTTCCCCACGGCCATGATTCTCCCGCAACGGGATCAATGCACCTTTTCCGGGATCGCGACCGGTGTCAGACGTTTCGTCGATTCATTCGGTCGACCTGCTGTGCTGTACATCAAGCACGACGGTTTAATCGACGTTCGCACCGTTCGAAGTTTGATGCAGGATGGGCTCATCTCATGGATCAAGTATGCCATCGTCCGGGAGGATACGTCGGACGATGGGTACCTCCGGGAACTCGTCGACACCGTTGGTCCGGACCTGATCGTCAGCGGCATCGGTGAGCAACCGGCACGCACACACATGCAGCAGTTCGGACTGAGCGGGTTCACCTCCGGATGCGTTTGCGTCGCGCCCAAACTCTCGATGGAAATGCTGCACGCGATCAAGGCGGGCGATAACGACAGCGCCGAGCAGATTCGCCGAACATTTGAACCCTTGGAAGACCTGCGAAACTCGATTAACCCGGTCCGCGTATTGCACTCCGCCGTCGCACTCGCAGGCATTGCGGACACGGGGCCGATTCTGCCCCTGCTGAGTGACCTCAATGAGCAAGATCGCGAACGAGTGAAAAAGGCCGCCTGTGAGTTGCTCGCACAGCAATAGCTCACCATGACCAGTTCGATGGCATCCAACGCATTCCCAAGCCGACGGCTCCGCCGTCGAACTGATACCATGTGTGTGAGATTTCGAGCGACCGAACGACGGCGGAGCCGGCGGCTTGGGATCGTGAATAGTGAAAGATGTTAATCCAATGAAGATCACTCGGGTGGAAGCCATTCCGGTGAACGTGCCGCTCAAACCGGGCATGACGACCAAGACGTCGCACGGGGTGCATGCGACATCTCCGTATGTGATCGTGCGAATTCATTCCGACGACGGGCTCATCGGACTCGGCGAGGCAACGGTCGCTCCGCGTTGGAGTGGCGAGACGAACATCGGCAGCGTGGCCATCATTGAAGGACTGTTCGCCCCTGTGTTGATTGGTGAGGACCCGACGGAGGTTACACGATTGCGAGGGATGATCGAGTCGACGATCCGTCTCAACCCGTTCACCAAAGCCGCAGTCGAGATGGCCCTGTGGGACCTGGCAGGCAAGGCGTCCGGCGTGCCCGTGTATCAATTGCTGGGCGGCAAGGTGCGGGACGAGATGCCAATCCGGATGGTCGTGGGCTCAATCGACGTGGCAGGTGCAGTCGAACTGGCGAGGCAGTTTCTCGATGCCGGCGTGAGATGCCTGAAGGTCAAAGTCGGCCTCGATCCTGTGCAGGACATCGAGCGTGTGCGAGCTGTGCGTGAACTCGCGGGACCGGCGATACCCATCAGCGTGGATGCCAACTGTGGCTGGACCGTCTCACAGGCGGTGACCACGCTTCAGCAACTCCGTCAGTTTGACATCCTGTTTGCGGAGCAGCCGATCTCGACGGGCGACCCGGCGGAGCTTGCAGCCTTGCGACGGCGGACGGACATCCCGATCATGGCCGACGAGAGTGCATTCACGCCGGGGGATGTCTGGACGCTCACGACGCAGCGGGCGGTCGACATCATCAGCGTTTATCCCGGCAAGAACGGTGGCATCAGCGGGACAGTCGAGTGTGTGCACGCGGCGAAGGCAGCCGGCATTCCCTGTGCGATGGGGAGTAATCTCGAACTGGGCATCGGCACCGCGGCCATGCTTCATCTCGGAGCCGCACTCCCCACTATCGCCAGCGAACGTTTCCCGGGCGACTTCATCGGTCCTCTGTACCACGAAGCCGATCTGCTCACGACGCCCCTGCAACTCGGTCCTGCCGCGGCGCGTGTGCCGGAAGGACCGGGTCTGGGCGTCGAGTTGAATGAGGACCAACTCGAACGCTACCGGGATCGCTCCGGTGTGGCCCAGCCGACCGGTCAAACCACGAGCATCACGTTTGAAGGATGAGAGTGCCCAATGAATCACTGTTGTCTGGTCATGACCTCGTTTCTTTCACTTCTTCTTTTCGTCCTTGCAGGCACCGCCTTCTCAGACGAACGGCCCGTTGATGTCTGGCCCGGGCTTGCTCCCGGGGAGACGAGTCGGAGCACGGGCGAGGTCCAACCTTTTCGTCCTGATGAGCATCCGCGTGTCACTCGGGTTGTGAACATCCGGCGGCCGACGTTCACGGTCCACCCGGCCTCGCAGCCCAACGGTAGTGGAGTTGTCATTCTTCCCGGCGGCGGCTTCGGCAAGGTCGTGCCGGACAAGGAAGGGACCGAAGCGGCCGAGTGGCTGAACCGGCATGGTTTCACGGCGTTCGTCTTGAGCTACCGCACTATGGCCGACGAGCATGACCCCGGATGGAAACGGCCATTGCAGGATGCACAGAGAACCCTGTCGCTGATTCGATCTCAGTCGGCGAAGTACGGACTGCACGAAGACCAGCTTGGTCTGCTCGGCTTTTCGGCAGGTGGTCAGGTCGCAGCGAGGCTTCTCAGCGCAAACGGCAAGATTGCATATGGTCACATCGACGAGGTCGACAATGTCTCACATCGGCCGGACTTTGCCTTGCTGATCTATCCGTGGAATCTCTACGACCAGAAACCCGATCACTTGGTCGATGGAGCCAATGTTCCCGCCGATTGTCCGCCCACGTTTCTTGTCCACACGGATGATGATCGCTCGTCGTCACTTGGTGCCGTGCTGTTCTATGCAGGACTGAAACGACAGGGAATTCCTGCCGAACTGCATGTCTACGGCAACGGAGGACATGGATACGGCATCCGACCTGTCGAGGGCTCGCAAATCTCGACATGGACGGACCACGCAGCGCATTGGCTCACGCATCGGGTTCCTCCAACGGAATGAGGACAACTCACCCGGTCTTCGGTCTCACAGACGGATGTAGACCTTCTGCTTCTCAAGAAAGCGGACGAACATATACGTCCAGACGTAGAAGATCAAAAAGCCGGTCACTGCCCACCACAAGGGAGAATCGTCAGGAACGATTCCGTCCAGGACGGCGTGTTCAATGAAGTGGTGCAAGAAGTACGCGGCCAACGCATTCGAGCCGAACGTTCGGAACAGGCCAATCTTCACCCCCCCGACGTCTGTCAGCACGACAAACAACGCCAGCGTGAAGGCCGAGAATCCGATCGAGAACAGGGCGAACGGCGTCGTCACGATCCGCTTGCTCATCATCCAGTAGTTATAGGGTCGCAGACGTGCAGGATCGGGAGCCCAGCCTTCCTCTTCACGCTGCTTGAGGATGCCGGCGTTTCTCGGAGGGGGTGCGACGAACGGCGGCGGGGCCAGACCAATCGGGCTGGCTTCCAATTGCTCGCTCGACGGGAAGACCGGGTTGTCTGCGATGTCACGAGGATTCGACGGCGTGTCTGGCGGCACATCGTATGCGGTCGAGATACATGAGAGTCCCCAGGCGAGGACCATCACCATGAAGCTAGTCACAAACAGGCTCATGACCGCTTTGCCCGGTTCGCGGCCGATGATCATGTCGTGAACGAGTGCTCCACCGAGCATGATGGCTCCCCAAGTCATATTGCCAAAGACTCCGCCGTCCCAGCACGTTTTTCCCTCAACTCCCCAGTATTCGCTCAGCCAGTTTGGCTGACCATTCATGAAGGCAATGTTGAACGAGTAGGAGAACAGCAGATGACCAAGTAGCAGTCCAACCAGCCCGGCAGCTACGACCGATGTCTTTCGAGCGATTACAGGCATGATCAATATCTGACTCACGCCGATGATCGCGAGCGTCTCCCAGAGGCCGGACTTGATCGTCCCTGCTACGAAATCCCAGACTGCCTGACCACTCACGTCGTCCCATGTTTTCGCAAGTTCACCGTTGAATCCATACATCGCGATCGAGACGAACACCAACGCCAACCCGCGTCGAAATGCATGCGAGTAGGCAGCGAGCGCGCCGTCACGAGGGATGCGTCTGAGCATCGTCAGCCGATAGGAGAAGCCGGCAGCAAACATGAAGGCCGGCATGATGGAGTCGGCCCAACTGAAGTAGGTGTCGTGATGCTTGAACACATCCGGGATGGCCTTCAAACCACCGCAAAAGTTCACCACAAACATGCCGGCGACGGCATAGCCCCGGAACTGATCCAGCGAGTCGAGTCGCTTCGAAGCAGGCAGCGTCGTCGCTGCGGTGCCGGGGGGAATCGCCTCAGGAGTTTCCGGTTTGATTTTGCTCATCGCGTGATCAGGGGATTTGAGTGAATGAAGGTCTCAATGCGACCGGGGAACGAGACATTTCTCGTCATGTCTCCCCATCGAATGTCACTGATGATAACGCACCCGGATACGCATGAAAACCGGTCGGGAATCCGTGCAACCAGGAAGCAGCCAAGCCTCCGCCCGGAACACGTCGTCCACTTCCACTGAATTCCTGTGGGAATTCGACCCTTATCTCAAAGTTCGTTCTGGGGCAAAAGAAGCAGTGAGGTGCGTCTCGTCGCCGCGGCCTCGGTCGAGAATCAGCGTGAGAAATCACACTGACGTCTGGGGGCGGGCTGCGTATGATGCTGTCGGCGGTCGGACTTGATTTGACCGGACCAGGTACGTTGAAACGGAGAGCTGATGACGAGACGAATGGTGGTGGCGACAATGACGGTGATTCTGCTCGGATGTCAGTCTGCGGAGCCGGTTGGGACGGTGACAACCGATGAGCCTGATGCCACTTCCACCCCGGTGACTGTTACTCCGGTCTCTGCCGAAAGTTCGATCAAAGACAGCGAAAGGATCACACCCATGTCAACAGAACAACTTCCGCAGACCGAAGCCGAGTGGAAGGCGAGACTTACCCCTGAGCAGTTTGATGTGCTGCGAAAGCATGGGACGGAGCGGGCCTTCACTGGGGAGTATGCGGAGACGAAAACGCCGGGGACGTATCGCTGTGCGGGGTGTGGTGAGCCGTTGTTTGATGCTGCGACGAAGTTCGACTCGGGGACCGGCTGGCCCAGCTTTTATGACGTCATCGGCGATGAGGGAGAGCATGTCGAGACGCAGGTGGACAGCAGTTGGTTCATGAAGCGGACCGAAGTGCACTGCAGGAACTGCGAGGGACACCTTGGTCACGTGTTCAACGACGGCCCGGCTCCGACAGGCCTGCGGTACTGCATCAACTCGGTCAGCCTCAAGCTTGAAGCGGCTGACGATGCCAACCAGTGAGTCGTGTCGGATTTCCCCGCTCGCCTGCGTTTGACGCTTCTCAGGTCACACACGTATGCTGACGTGTTGAGGATTTCGTTGAGAACGTGCGGCGGCCTTGTGACCGGAAGCGGGTGTCATGCATCGAATTCTGTGGATGCTCTGTGCGATTCTGTCGGCCAGCGTCTGTGCGGCCGGCGATTCAAGCCGCCCGACACCCACTCCACCGGATGACGAAGCTCATTCGCCGGAGGGTATCGCAGCTGCACGCGAGCATGACGGGGAAGCCGACACGCACTGGGCCTTCAGACCGCTGAGTGAGGCCGATCCGCCCTCTATTGCGATCGAGGGTTGGTCCGATCATCCGATTGATCGGTTCATCGCTTCGCAGTGGCAGGCGAAAGGAGTCACCCCGGTCGAACAGGTTGAGCCGGGCATGCTTTTGCGACGGGTCACGTTTGATCTGATCGGGCTTCCGCCTTCGCCGCACGAGATGAGAGAGTTTGAGGCTGCGTCGCGTGTCGACCCCGAGGCGGCGTATCAGGACCTCATCGAGCGATTGCTGGCGTCCCCGCAATACGGAGAGCGTTGGGGTCGACACTGGATGGACGTTGTGCGTTATGCGGACACGGCTGGAGACAACGCGGACTACCCGATCCCCGAAGCCCATCTGTATCGCGATTACATCATCGACGCCTTCAATGCGGACCTGCCTTATGACCGGTTTGTGCGCGAGCAACTGGCCGGAGACCTGCTTGCCAAGGAGCAACCGGGCGACCGCTTCCAGGAACAGATCGTCGCGACAGGATTTGTGGCCTTGAGCCGTCGGTATGCGACCGGACCGTACGAACTTTGGCATCTTACGCTGGAGGACACGATCGACACGGTCGGCCGGGCATTTCTCGGACTGACGCTCAAATGTGCCCGCTGTCACGATCACAAGTTCGATCCGGTCACGACCGAGGACTACTACGCGCTCTACGGTATCTTCGACAGCACGCAGTTCCCCTGGGCGGGAGCGGAGGAGCTGCATTCCAAGAAAACCCCCCGCATGCACTTTGCCTCGTTGTTGTCCGATGAGGCCGAGGCTCCACTCCGAACGGCATTTGAACAGAAGCTGGCGGAGATCGAGCGGCAAAAGACCGAACTGGAAGATCGCGCCGCAACAAGTGCGGAGGCGGAGCGTGACGAACTCAACAAACAAATCGGAGAGATCGAGCAACAACTTGTGCAGTTGCGGCGACGTGGGCTGCCGGACGGCGTGCCGGGCGCGTATGCCGTGCAGGACCGTGAGGCTCACGACGCGAATGTGCAGTACGCCGGCGATCCCTCACAACCGGGCGACGAGGTGCCTCGCGGGGCGATTGCGTTTCTCTCGGAGGAGTCATTGGCGATTCCCTCTGAGCAGAGCGGACGTCTGCAATTGGCCGACTGGGTGACGCGACAGAATCAGGCACTCATCGCGAGGGTGATGATCAACCGCATCTGGCAGCACCACTTCGGCCGGGGCCTCGTGACGACGCCTTCTAACTTCGGACTGAGTGGGAGTGAACCGTCACACCCGGAGTTGTTGGACTTTCTGGCGAGAGAATTCATCGACAACGGCTGGAGCATCAAACAGATGCATCGGCTGATCCTGACATCACACGTGTGGCGATTGAGCAGTCAGCACGATGAATCCAACGCTGCGATCGACCCGGGCAATACGTTGCTCTGGCGGCACGATCGACGTCGGCTCGATGCGGAGGCAATCCGAGATGCGATGCTGTCGGTCGGCGGCACTCTTGATCTCACACGACCGGGAGAGCATCCCTTCCCGCCGATGAAGGAATGGACATACACCCAGCACTCGCAGTTCAAGGACCGTTACGAGTCATCACACCGAAGCGTCTATCTGATGACCCAGCGGATTCAGAAGCATCCGTTTCTTGCCCTGTTTGACGGTCCGGACACAAACACGACAACCGCGATGCGAACGTCCTCGCTCGTGACGCCTCAGTCTCTGTACCTGATGAACAGCCCGGAGATGTCGACGTTGGCACGAGACCTTGCCACGCGACTGATGACCGAGTCAGAAAGTGACAACGAGCGGATTGTCCGTGCCTACGAGTTGTGCTTCGCCCGGACACCGACGTCAGCGGAAGTCGAGCGAACTACAGCTGCGATCAGCGAACTTGTGGAATCACTCGAAGGGACGGATGTCGCCGACGACGAACGTGAGCGTGAAGCGTGGACGAGCCTGGCTCGTGTGATGTTGTCGTCCAGCGAGTTCTTCTATATCGATTGAGAGTTCGTCGGGGGAGAATGACATGATCATCGAATCAAGCCGCCGTGACTTTCTGCGATGTACCGCGACTGGCGTGGCGGCGGGTTTGCTCAGCGAGCGTCTCTGTGTCGCGGCACGTGCCGGTCTGGCCCATCCGTTGGCACCCCGGGCGACGCACCAGACGCCGAAGGCGAAGCAGTTGGTGTTTGTCTTTCTGACGGGAGGCTTTTCACACGTTGATACGTTCGACCCGAAGCCGCAGCTCGCCGTCGATCATGGTAAGACCGTCTCTGCAGAGGACCTGCGGAATATCTCCACGCAACCCCTCTTGAGGTCGCCGTTCACATTCTCACGTCAGGGAGAATCCGGAATTGAGATCAGCGAGTTGTTTCCGTATCTCGGTCGAGTCGCAGATGAGTTATGCGTGATCCGGTCGCTGCACACGGACATTCTTGAGCACTTCCAGTCCGTGCTTGCGATGCACACCGGATCAGCGACGGTCCCCATGCCGAGTCTGGGGTCTTGGCTGAGTTACGGGCTGGGAACGCTCAACCCGAACCTGCCTCCGTATCTGGTGTTGTGTGAGCATCTGCCGTATGCCGGCTCGCAGGTGTGGGACAGCAGCTTTCTGCCGCCCGAGCATCAGGGGACGCGGATCATTCCAGGCGACGAGCCGATCCCGAACCTCAAGTCGCAGACAAAGTCGTCGACGATCGCCGAGTTGGAGCGGACACTGCTGCAGGACGTCAACGAGGCGCATGCAGCGGCGCGGGCCGGTGATCCCAACCTGCGGGCCCGGATCAACAGTTTTCACACCGCACGCGGGATGATGCGCGTGGCTCCTGAGTTATTCGAACTGTCGGAAGAAACAAGCCGGACACTCGGTCAATATGGAGTGAAGGACGGGGACCGGACCTCGTTCGGCTGGCAATGCCTGATGGCACGGCGGATGATCGAGCGGGGCGTGCGAGTCGTCGAACTGATCGACTCGGGGGCCAGTGGCAATTGGGACTCGCATGGGGATATGCAGGCCCATCGGCCGATGGCCGCGCGAGCCGATCAGCCGTTGTCCGCCTTGATTTCTGATCTGCGTCAACGGGGCCTGCTGGATGAGACGTTAGTCGTGATCTGCACGGAGTTTGGACGCACGCCTTGGGACAAGGGACCGGGACGAAATCACTGGCACCGGGCATTCTCGTCTCTGCTCGTCGGCGGGGGCGTCAAGGGCGGCATCACGTACGGCAAAACCGACGAATACGGCATCCTCCCGGTCGAGAACCCGGTACACGTTCACGATTATCACGCGACAATCCTGCATCTGCTGGGCCTCGATCACACCGAGCTGACCTACCGCTACGCGGGTCGCGACTTTCGGCTGACGGATGTCAGCGGCGAGGTCCTCCACGAGATTTTCACCTGACGGAGTTCCCTGCGATCCCGATCTTCGAGAGACGACGGGCGAGTTGTGTGTCAAACTGCGTGCGACCTGGCAAATTGGGGCAAGACGTTGGCGGCGTAACGTCTGCCGAACTGCACGGCAACACGTTGTGCAGAATCTGCCGTTGAGCCTGCTCTGGTCGTGAGTTTGGACGAATCGGGCTTCAATTGTCTTGACGGTTTGCTTGCGGTCTGCCAAAACACGCCGCCTCTCTCAAAAATCCCTACAAAGACATTCCATTTCTCGCCCGGTTTCCGTCCGGAAGCCTGGTGAATTCGCGGTCCATCTTCGGATCTCAGGCATCGTGCCCCCGGTGCATGCCTGAATTCGACTGATGTTCTGCTCCTCCCCTCACAATCCATCCTGATTTCCGAATTCGCTGGCCATCTCTCGATGCTGTTGTTCGCTGAGGACGACGGTCGTTGAGGCGATCGGGTCGCGGTATTTGGGAGTGTTTCCACTGCCGGCATCCGGAGAGTTTCATGCACGTTACACGAGCCAACGAACGCATCAGGGCAGCGTCCGTCCATGAAACCGATGCCATTCGCCTCACCAAACATGAGAGCCCGCAGCCTGTGAATCGATCACTGCCGACATCCCCTGTGGGGCCAACACGAATGATCCACCGTATCCGCGTTTCCCTCGTTTGTCTCGGATTGTGCCTGTCGACCTTCGCATCGAATGCCCAGGCGCAGTTCTTCGAGACTTCATCCGGGTCGGCCTCGCTGAGCGATTATGCCGTACAGGATGATTTCGGCGGGGCCTACATGTTTGGCAACGACGGCGGAACGTACCTGTTGTTCCAGAAGATGATCGGTGACGGAACCGGGTTCACCGCGAGCTATCAACGAATCGGACTCCGCGCAAAGCTGATTGATCTTGGCGACAGTCATCTGTGGAGTGAAGGACATATGATCATCACCGATGAGAGCCGCATGGGCTTCAATCTGGGTGGTGGTTATCGCTGGGTGATTGACGGAAACGTTCTCGGTGTCCACGGCTGGTACGACAATTTCCAGTCGGACCTGAACAACCGCTATACGCAGACGAGCTTCGGCGTTGAGCTCTTGCATGAAGACGTCGACCTTCGAGCGAATGCGTACTTCCCGTTCGGCGATGAGGAAAACTTCGTCGGCATCGCTGATGAAGGTTCGGTGCCCATCTTCGACAAGCGTCGCATCGCCTTCATCGGAACCGCCTATGAAGAGCAGGCCATGAAGGGCTTCGACGCCGAAGTTGGTGTTCCCATCCTTCGGTTGCCTTGGGCTCGCGCTTACGCTGGCGGGTACTACTACGAGTCACAGGACGGCGAAACTGCCCCCGGTGCAAGAGGCCGCATTGAGACAGCGATCTCCGATGACCTGTCGCTGAACTTCTCCATGACCAACGATCGTGTCTTCAACACGAACTACAACCTCGGAGTCGAGTATCGGTTCAGTGGTGGTGTCGCACCTCCGGTGTGCAATCCGTTCCATGGCTGGAATCGCAAGTACGCTCAAGTGCGACGTCAATGGCCGATCGCGACACGAGTCGCGACGGTGCCGGCCTTGTACGACTCCATTAATCCTCGGACGGGTCTGCCCTACAAGGTTACACATGTTGACAACACCAACGCCGCACCGGGCGACGGCACATTCGAGAATCCATTCCAAAGTTTGCCGTCAACGGCTCCCGGCTCCGACTTTGTCCTTGTGCGTACCGGTGTCGGAGAGACTCTCGGCAACATCACACTCGATCCGTTCACACGGATGCTGGGTGAAGGCAAACCGTATCGGTTCGTCGACGCTCGTCGCGGCGAGTTCCTGCTGCCCGAAGCATTCGGACGCACAGGACCGGCCCCCATTCTGCGGCCAACAACCCTGATGCGTGACGTAATCACGATCGCCAGCAATGTGGAGGTCAACAACTTCATCATCCGTGCCCCGGGCCAGACGGCGATCGGCGGCATGGACGTCACCAACTTCCTGATTGAATCGATCGGTGGCAACGCGGAGAATGGCATCAACATCGTCAACGCCAGTGGACATGGCACGATTCGCGGCTTCGGTGCACCGGGGATCCCGTTCCTGCTGACCGACACGGGTATCTTCGTCAGCAACACGGGTGGTGATCCGCTGCACCTTGATCTCGAAAGCATTTACACAACAAGCGGTGAAGTGGGCGTGCAAATCGCCGCAGCGGGTGGGAACATTCACTCAACCGTCAACGGCATGCGTGCTGACAACCACATGAACGCGGGTCTGATTCTCAGCGCTCTGGCGGGCAGCGAGCAGGTCACTCGTGTCAACGATGCAGTCATCAGAAGCTCATTGAACGAAACCGACCGCGGCATTGTGCTGGATGTGGCGAACGGCGGTGCCATGGCAGCCACCATGACCAATGTCGGCGCTGACGGCAACGGCGACCTGTTCCAGGCGAATGTGACCGACGGCAGTTTGAATGCCACGATCACGAACCCGAACAGCCTGCCCTACATTTTCTCGAACAGCCGCATGGGCAATGGTGTCAAATTCAATCTCGACAATGCCGTTGGCCGCACGACCTTCAACGGACTGGTCGCTGATCGCAACGACGTCGACGGCCTCAACGCTGAGGCCACCGGGATGCTCAACGATTACACGATCAACGTGATCGACAGCGAACTCGTTGCGAATGGTGATGACAACATCGACACCACCGTCACGGGTGGAGCCGACCTGCGTCTGTTTGTCGATCCAACACTTGCAGTCCTCTCACAAAACGGCAGTGGCTTCGAGTTTGAGGTCCGCGATCCCGGCTCCGTGTTGATCGCAGACTTCATCGAGACCAACCTGTCACAGAACGCATTGCATGCAGTCGACGGTACGGTCCTGAATGGCGGCTATGCCAATCTGGCGATGTTGAACTCGCTCGCAACGGATTCCGGAGTCAATGGACTGAACCTCAACATTGATCGCAATGCCGAGTTCCGTGGGTTCTTCGACACAGGATCGTTCAGCCGCAGCGGAGCGAATGGTGTCGAAGTCGCGGTCTCCGATGGATCAAACGCCGAGTTGAACTTCTTCAACAACCCAGCCGATCACAACGGCGCGAACGGTTTGCTGTTCGAGGTTTCCGGTGGAATCAACGGGGGAAGCAATCTAGTCCTCAACGTGATGAACGGCGACTTCTCCGACAACCCACTCGCCAATGTTCGTGGTTCCTCGGACGGAGCCGGTTCACTGGCAACGCTTAATTTCACCAATACCACCGCCAGCAACCGGGCAACGGTCGGCGGCTTAGTGCTTGATGCCACTCATGGTGGTCGAATCAACACCAACTGGAATCTCGGCACGATCTCGAACATTCTCAACGACGGCGTGCGAGCCAATGTCGACGGCCCGGGGAGCCACATCGACCTCAACCTCGCGGGGTTGACGATTCAGAACAATCTTGGAAACGGCGTCGAAGGTTCGATCACGAACGGTGGTCCCGGCTCTGTGCTGGACATCAATTTGACCAACACCACAGTGCAGTTCAACGCGGGAAATGGTGTCGATGTGACTGTCGACGGCCCCGGTGCGACGAGTCATGTGGACTTTGTGAACTCCCCCATCGTCCAGAACGTGGGCGACGGGTTCGAGTTCGACGTGCTCGGTGGTGCCGATCTCATAGCGACAGCGACGGGTGCCGGAAGCTTCAGCGGAAACGGTCAACGAGCCTGGCACGGAACGATCGACGGCATGGGTTCGGCAGCCGCTCTGAGTGTCACCGGAATCGACGGCGACTTCTCCGGTCTGGAGGGGGGACGATTCGATGTCACTGGCGGTGGACTGTTCAACCTGACGATGTTCGACGTCAACGTAACCGGCAGCGGCCTGGACGGATTACTTACATCGGTTGACGGCCCCATGAGCCGAGCCAATTTGCGATTGGACACCGTGCGATTACGAAACAATGGCCAGGCCGGCATGGGTGACGGCTTCCAGGCCGTCGCATCAAACGATGCCTACGTGTTGTCTGAGTTGGACAACATGATGGCGACCGGTAACCGCGACAACGGCTTCCGCTTCGACACCACCACCGGAGCGATCTCAATGGCATCCTTCATGGATCCAAACGCGACCGAGAACGGGCGTGCCGGCCTCCGTTTCAACACGGACATGGCAGGACGCTCCTCGATCAGGGTGGAAGGTGGCTCGTTCTCGAACAACGGGACAGCCTTCCCGGCGAGCGGCGTCGAAGGCCTCGTCCGTGGTCTGGGAACAACAGCGAACGTCTTCTTCGATGGCTCAACTTCCGACATGAACTCGCGTCACGGCTTCGACCTCCAGGTCGACACCGGAGCCCGTTTGACGGCAAAGCTCGTCACCTTCGGAACCAACGGAGTCCTCTCCGCATCAGACAACTCCCTGAGCGGTGTCCGGTTCAACGCACTCAACGGCGGCCCCACTCACGGCAACCTGTTGATGCTGGGAGCAAATCAAATCAACAACAACAGCGAGTATGGTGTTGATTACGATGCCCTCAACATCGAACAGGCGATTGCCGGCTTTGACGGCTCCGCCAGCAGCAACGGCTTCGACGGCGTCAACATCCGCATGGAAGGCGTCACTCGCGGGTCCGTGCACGTCCCCGGTAATTCGGTCGTCATCAGCAACAATGGCGGTGACGGATATAGTGCAACCGTCATCAACACAACGCTCGGTCCGATCAACGTCGGTCCGTTTAACACGCCTACGGGCATCGTTGATACCGTGCAAGGCCTGTCGATCGACTCTGTCACGGCGGAAAGCAACATGGGCCACGGTATCGTCTTTCGGGGAATCGACTCCACAATTGTCGACGGTGAGTTTGTCAACAACCTCGCGAATGAAAACCAGGGCAACGGTTTGTTCGTGATGCTGACGAACACGATGGCTGACAACCTTCATGTCAACACGAACAATGCCTCCGACAATACTCTGAACGGTATCAACGTCGAACTCATCGGCAGCCCGATCGACGGCCTGCAGATGAACGACAATGGCACGCTGAGCGCAGGGACGCAAAACGTCGGCCTGACGTTCTTCATTCAGGGCCAAACACTCGTTGATCCGTTCAGCATCTCAAACAGTTCGGATCCGGGCGTCGATATCACGAACTTCAGCTTCGACCTCTCGACTTCTGTCACGAGCGCGATCTTCAACACCGAGACCGGTGCATTTACCGCCTTTGCTCCAGTCGCGGGAACGGACGTCACAACTGGCCTGACGGCTGTCAACGGAACGGCTGTGCCGCCATATCCCAATGGCCTCGTTCCTGACTTCACACAACTACTCGCGTTGGACTTCAACGACTTCAACGCGGGCGAGACCTTCATCTGGAATATCGATACGGACCTAACCCCCGGCGGCGATGAAGCTGTCTTCGGAAATGAACTGATTGGATCAAGCGTCGTCGTCGACTTCTCGAACGGGGCGCAGCTCACGGGTGCTCTGATGGCGGTTCCCGGTCAGCCGGATGCCTCCATCTTCATCGCAACAGGCGGCACCGGACTCGGTGGTGCGGTGGCGAATAACGGGCTCAACGGAATTCGATTGTTCGCGGACAATTCTGACCTGACCAACCTCAGCATGTCGGGCAACGTCTCGATGGCCAATGGAGATTCGGGCGTCTTGATTGACACCATCAACGGCTCGGATGTCACCGGAGCGACACTCGCCAGCAACGATCTCACAATGAACGGCAACGGCGGACTCGTGCTGGACTTCGATAACTCCAGCCTCACCGATGCGACCATCAGTGACAGCAACATCAGCAGCAACACGGGTGATGGCATCCTGTTCGACTTCATGAACTCACCCATCACCAATCTGACGATTCAGGATAACCCGAACATCGATCAGAACACGGGCAACGGTGTCAACTTCCAGATGGTCAACTCGAACATCAACGGACTCTTGATGGACAACAACGGAATCGGCACAGTGATTCCACCGACTCCTGCTGGTGCGTTCGACATCACACTCAACCTGCAGGCCGGTTTGACGCCGACGCAGATTGCCGCGTTCCAGGCAGCTGAGCAACGATGGGAATCCATCATCACCGGAGATGTCCCGGACATCGGGTTGATCGACGACCTGGTGATCGATGCCAGTGTCGTCGCCATTGATGGACCTGGTGGCATCCTCGGACAGGCCGGTCCGGATGGACTCCGTGCCGGAAGCTTCATCCCCTTCTCAGGAATCATGCAGTTCGACTCGGCAGACCTTGCTGCACTTGAAGCCGCCGGTCAACTGGAGGAAGTCATTCTGCACGAAATGGGTCACGTCCTCGGCTTCGGCACCATCTGGGACAACCTCGGTCTAATCGCCGGTCCCGCGAGCATCGGTGGGATGGATCCACGGTTCACGGGTGCTCAGGCAACCGCTCAGTACAACGCCATCTTCGGAAACATGGATGCTGACATCCCGGTGGAAGCAACAGGTGGTCCCGGCACAGCCGACAGCCACTGGCGTGAGACGGTCTTCACCAACGAGCTGATGACTGGGTTCCTTGATCCGGGCGTGACGAATCCCATTAGTGCGGTCACCATCGCTCAGTTTGCTGACCTGGGCTACACGGTCGACCTCACGCAGGCAGATCCGTTCATTCCGGCTCCGCTGATCGGTCCCGGACCAACCATCGTAGGAGATGTCCTGCGTCCCTCCGAGGAGCAGATCGTTGATCCCAGCGAGGCGGCGTCCTCAGGTATCGCAGCCCTTCAAATCGGTTCAGCCGGGATCACAGCACTCCAGGCCATCCAACAGAACGGACTCCACGGTATCAACATCAGCCTGACCAACAGTGATCTGACCGGCGGCGTCCTGAGAGACAACATCGTTGCCGGTCACACCGGAGGTGACGGTGTCCGCCTTGTCAATCCGACGACGATGGGCAACGCGATCGAACTGGACTTCGACGGAAACACGATCAACGGCAACACTGGTGGACGTGGCGTCAACATGGTCCTCTCTCAGGCCGACATCAACTCGATGTTCACGGACAACGAGATTGCCGCAAACGGTTCTCAGGCCGTGAACATTGATCTCTCGAACAGTGTCGCCGCGAACCTGACCCTCACCGGCAACACGCTCTCTGGAAACGGCGCCGAAGGACTCCTCGTCTCCGCGACAGACATGGTGACGCTTGACACATTCAACGTGGATGGAAACACCGCGTCGAACAATGGCAACGACGGGATCGGTCTGTTCATGACCGATGCTACCAGTGCTCCGACGATCGACATCAACAACAACACGGCCAACGAAAACGGTGCCAACGGCCTGCATGTCGCACTCTCCGGAACCGCCTCGATTGGCACACTCAATGTCGATGGCAACACGGCTGTTGATAACGCCGATGATGGCATTCTGATCGAGACGGGCAGCCCCAATACGATCAACTCCATCTCCGTCAGTGACTCTGTCGACATCTCCGGCAACGGTGCAAACGGCATCGAGATCATCCTCAGCAGCGTGCTGAGCACTCCGGATGTCGCTGTGAACGGAAATAGCGTGACGGGGAATACCCTTGGCGGTATCGTCCTCGCAGCCACGAGCACACCACTGGGAGCGGTGACCGTGGACGGCAACATGGTGCTCAATAACGCTGGTGGAGACGGAATCTTGTTGCAGTTCGACAATGCCGTCACGGACAGCGTCTCGATTTCGGATAACCTCATCGGAGGAGCGAGCGGCAACGGCATCAACCTCGACCTCGTTGCGTCCCCGATCAATGACCTTCAGATCAACAACAACATGATGGGCATGGCTTTCGGTGGGACGTCGGACGTCGTGGGACTGGGCTTCTTCATCGACGGAAACACGTTCGGCCAGCCGTTCAGCATCGAGAACACCTCTGACGTTGGTAACGACATCACACTTTTCCAATTCGACCTGTCCACGGCTGTGCTTGGACCTGACCTCAACTTCAACACCGAGACGGGTGCTGCCCTTCCATTCGCCCCTGAGAACGGGACGGAAGTGACGACGGGCTTGGCAGTCGTCAACGGGAATAATGTACCTCCGTTCCCGCCGAACACGGTTCCCGACTTCTCCCAGCAACTGGTCTTGGGATTCACCGACTTCAACGCGACTGAGGTTTTCGAATGGGTCGTCGATGTTGATCAAACCGTCGGAGGTGAAGAGGGAGTCACAGGAGACGAACTCATCGGCTCGTCGGTCATCGTCGACTTCTCGAATGGTTCTCAGTTGACGGGAGCCCTGATGGCAGTGCCGGGCAACCTTGACGCGTCGATCTTCGTCGCAACAGGCGGCAATGTGGTTCCCCCATCGACAGGTGACGGCATTCGCATCAGCGCGACAGCCGGCTCAAACATTGGGACAATGAACGTCGATGACAATACCATCGCAGGCAGCGGAGCACATGGCATCGAGATGATCGTTGCCGACAGCACACTGCCGGGCATGGCTTCCATCAGCGGCAACACGATCTCCAATCATGCCAGCGGCGATGCCATCCGCATCATCGATCCTGACACCAACAACACGGCCTTCGGAATCACGTTCGACAACAACACATTGGTGAACAATACCGGCGGCTCCGGGATGAGTCTCAGCTTCGGAAACGAGTCTGGCGAATTCACGGGAGTCATCTCAGATTCCGAGATCACTGGCAATGGTGGTGACGGCGTCAGCATCCAGAACACGGCTTCCGCGAATGCCGTCAACATCGACATGACGGGCGTGACCTCAAGTGACAACGCGGGTCGTGGTGTGTTCGTGGCCGCGACGAATGACAACGGTGCACGCAGCACGTTCAACATCGGAGAGATCGGTGGTGCGATCAACACCTTCGAAGGAAATGGACAGGACGCTGTTGTTTTCCGAACTCAGGCGACCGCGGTCGACCAAACCCAATCGGCTGCTAACACCGATGTCATGGTTCTGGATGGCCAGAATGATCCGGCCGTCGGTGCTTACATCGACAGCGGTAGCAATGATTTGGTCCGGGCCACGATGAATCTGCTCAATGCCCGCGTCTTCGGCAATGGCGGAAATGGTGTGGTCCTGGAAGTCGGCAGCAACACTCTGATGAACTCGCAGATCGCAGGATTGCAGGCAGGAAGCAACGGTGGAGATGACGTCGTCATCACGCCGATTGTTTCGGTCGACCCGCCGGATTCGATCGACGATTTGAATCCCAACATGGACACGCTCGTCTTCGACCCGGTGGCTCATCTCGACCTGGCATTGGGAGCTGCAGACACGAACAATGACATGATCCCCGATGCGACCGCTGCCACGCGAAATACGGGCGATGCCATCACAGTGAACTTCACGGGAGACGACTTCACGAACCTGGATCCGTTCAAGAACGACCGTGCAGTGCGACTCTTCGGGCAGATTCAGATTCTGGGTCAGTTGAACTCGCCTCAGAACGTGTTCTCGACCGGAGGCGTCATCACCGACATCGAAGCACTGTTCAACGTCCCCGGTCAGTTCTTCATCATCCCGGCGAACACCTTCCCGGATAACACGGTCCCCTGATCGACACGGACAACCGATTTTCCAGCGACCCGGATTTCTTCTGAATCCGGGTCGTTTTCGTTGACCATGCAGTAACCAAGACGATTTCATGCTCCCAATCATTGCAGTGACTGAGCAGCAATGGGCGATTACCCGACATCGACTGGTGGAAAACACTCTTGGATGACGAATATCACTGTTGAGTCATCGAACGCGCAGTGATTGATCGCAAGGGATTCCGGCAAAAACTGCGCGTCGACCGTTCGGAGTCCTTTGTCGTTGCTGGTCCGTATCGAACGCATGATGCTTGCTGATGCTGAGATCAGAGATTCGCAACAAGTCACGCACGCATCTTGGCCAAAGGTGTTGCTGGTGCTGACGGTTGTTGGTGCGCATCTTCCGTTGCTCACCAGTCATCTTGCGGGGCTTTGGCATCGGCCGCACTTCCGGTTTCTGCCACTCCTGATGCTGGTGTGTATCTACCTCTTCTGGCGGCGTTGGCCTCGACGTTCTGAGGTCCCGTATGTTGCTGCGCCGGTCCTGGAGTTGGCTCTCGCGGGTTTGTCGATCGTCTTGCTCGCCGCGGGAATCTTGTTGAATTCGCCCTTCCTCGGCACTGCATCAGCCATTTTTGCGATTGGCTACCTGGTCATTTCTTTTGCCGGAGTCCGTGTCATCGAATCGTGCATCGGGGTCTGGGCACTGCTGTGGGTGCTTCTGCCCCCCCCGCTCGGTTATGACTTGGCGTTGATCGCGCGGCTGCAATCCTGGACGTCCGCTCGTGCCAGCGAAATCCTCGACCTGTTGAGTATTGACCACCTGATGTCGGGCAATGTGCTGACGATGGCCAATACCACCTTCTTCGTTGATGAAGCATGCAGCGGAGTGCATTCACTGTTCGCGCTGGTTGGGTATACAGCAGTCTTCGTCGTCTACTCAAGAAGAGGTTTGCGACGAAGTCTGCTGCTGCTCGCCGCAACGATTCCCTGGGCGCTGTTTCTCAACGTGATTCGTATCGTAACGATCGCGATCGGTCACTCTCGCTTCCAGATCGATCTTTCGACTGGTTGGTTACACGAAGTCCTTGGGTTCCTGACGTTTGTCCTCGCATTGGCGATGACGCTCAGCACTGATCAATTGCTCGGTAGTCTAGGATACGGCCTTTGGACAGTCTGGATGGCTCTTCGCCGAATCACCGGAGTGGGGCGGCGGAGATCACGAGGGGCTTCATCGGGTGTGCGGACAACCCACCGTAGGCGTGTGCCGCTTCAGAAGATTTTTCGCTGGCCGGTCTCCGTTCGCGTGCTGAGTTTGACGGCACTTTGCATCTATGGGGTGATGGGACTGACTCAAGTGACGGGGGCAACAGCGACCGGAACAAGCCAGTCGTCCTGGGAAGCACTCAGCAACCTCAACGAAGAGACGCTTCCGAAATCCCTCTGTGGATTCGACCGTCAAGTCTATGAGATCGAAGAACGGGACTGGTCAAGTGACTTGGGACGCTCATCGCAGATCTGGACATACGGGAATCAGCGGATGAAGTGCGTTCTATCCCTGGACTTCCCGTTCTTCGGCTGGCACGAATTGACCAGGTGCTACGCTGGCCTGGGTTGGCAATTGAAGGACCGCGAAGTCGAAAGTCATTCGGAGGACGGATGGCACGCTGCCTCCGCGACACTGACGAACGAAACTGGTGAAACGGCCATACTCGTCTATGGGTTTCTGAATGAACGTGGAGAGATGCTTGCGCCTCCTGCGGAACTTGGAGTAAAACGAATCGTCGATCGCATCCAACGTCAATCAGCGCTGCAAATCCAGGTCTTTTGCCCTTCGACGCGACCGCTGTCGGCATCCGACCGCGAACAGGTGCGAGCCGTATTTCGCCAGGCGGTTCAGAGAGCGAAACCCGTTGTTTCAGAATCAGCCCGGAGGTAACGCCATGGCGGAATCCAGTTTTTCTCGCCTTCAGCGAAACCGACAGAAACACCGCGAGCAACTCATCTCGCTGGCGTGGGGACTCCCGGCAGCGATCACCATCGTCGTGTGTCTCATCTTGCTTCAACGGGCTGACTTCTCGCGTGAGAAAGGGGGCGTGCGCCGACATTATCAGAAGCGATTGGAACAGGCCGCAGAGCGAGAGGATTGGGCTCAGGTCGAACTTTTCAGCCGCAAGCTTTCCGTGCTGGAGCCTCACGATGAGACGCATCGGTATCATCTGGCGTTGGCGATCGACGAGCAGGGGGACAAGTCGCGGGCCATCCATCTGATGGAGACGATTGCACCGCGTGATGAACGAGGGTTCGGTTTGGCACATTGGTGGCTCGCCAGACACTGGGCGTCTCTTCCTGAAGGAAATTCGGAGAACGGACTTTCTGCACAAAACTGGCATCTCAAGCAGTTCCTGCGAAGCGATCCGTACCATCTCGAAGCCAGAATTGCCTTGGGGAGGACCGAGGCTGCGTTGGGCAACCTTGAGGTCGCGATGAGGCACCTCCAACGAGTCGTCAATCAGAAGCCGGACTTGCATCTCGTTTTGGCGAGATTGTCTCGAAGGATCGGCGACGAAGTGGCCGTCAAGCAACATGTTCAACGTGCGATGACAGCCTACGAAGATCGATTAAGTCAGAATGCTGCTGACATCGACGCTCGATTGCACCTCGCGGATGCTCTTTCACTCATCCAGCGGCCGGAAGAAGCTGCCATTCTCCTCGAGGAAGGATTGCGTCGATATGATCTGCCCGAATTGCGGGCCGGTTTGGCTCGTTTGTGTCTCCACTCAGCAGATGTGATTGCGTCGCATACGTCGACACCTCAGGCGTTGCACCAACAACTGAGCCTCATTGAGCGTGCTCTCGTTCTGCAGCCGGGTGATTCGGAAGCATTGAAACGACTTGCCAGGATCGTCGTCTCGACGGAAGCTCCGGAGTCACCTGCCACGGAAATGCTTCAGGAGTGCCTGGCTGCAGGAACCGCTCCGGCTGTAGTTCATATGGTTTTGGGAACTCACGCACTGGGTCAAGAAGACGTCGAGACAGCGACTCTACATTTCGAGGCGGCACATCAGTTGCAGCCGGAGTTTCCCGCCTGCATGAACAATCTTGCCTGGTCTCTCGCCCGTAGCCAACCACCACAATTGCTACGAGCGAGTCAATTGTCAGAGAAAGCCGTCACGCTGGCACCTGGGAGACCGGAGTTTCACGAAACTCGCGGTCAAATCAGGCTGTTGCAGGGTCGTTACCGGGAGGCAATCCCGGATCTGGAATTCGGCCTGCGATCCGATGGTGACACTTCTGTCACTCACGCAAGTTTGGCCGAAGTCTACGATGCCTTGGGTCAGCAGGAACTTGCTGAGAAGCATCGACTGAAGGCGAAATCACTCGCAGAACCTGAGTGAAGTTCCGCAGTTTGCAACAGCGAACTCCGATATCTTGAGAGCCGGTCACTCCCATCTGTGACGGCGCGGCCTTCCTACCCAGGGTCGCTTTGCTGTTCAGGAGGAGCAGGTCATGCTCAGACGCTCAACAAGATGTTTGTTGATTCTCGGTGTTGTGGTTGCTACCGGAGTTGGAGTTTCCAGGGATGCAAAGGCGCTTCCTGTCCCAGAAGTCGAGCCGAATGACACCCTGGCGACGGCTCAGAACGTGAGCGGAAACTTCTCGTTGGACGCAGATGCAAACATCACCGACAGCACGCTGATCCCCCATGCCACGGTTTTCGGCAGTGGAGACGGAACTTTCGATTACTACACCTTTTCCGTAAAAGACGCGGGTTCTCGCGGGATTTTCGATATCGACTTTACGTTCCCGTTTGGAATGTTCGGAACATTCGATCCCATGCTGTTCCTCTATGCGACTGACGGAACGCTGCTCGCACAGAACGATAATATCCCTCCGGCCGATCCACTTGATGCGGGAAGCGTCACGAAAACAGATCCCTACATCGATTACACTTTCGCCTCCGCAGGAACATATATCATCGGCGTGGCTGAAACCGGTTCGATCGGCACTCCAACCGGCATTGTCGGCGATGCACCCGATGTGGGAGACTTTTACACCCTCAACATCTCCGTCACACCTGTACCCGAACCTGCATCCATCGCACTATTCGGAGCGGGCGTTGCGACCCTGATCGGATACCGCCGTCGCAAACGACGTCAGAACACCCTCGCAGCGTGAGCTGCCGCACGTTCACCCCATTAACCTGTCGTCTCATTCGTCGAATGTTGACTTGCGGCGCAGCGTGTGGTGGTACGACTGGGCAAAGCGATGGGCTTCATCGCGGACGTATTGAAGCAATCGCAACGCAAAGCTGTGACGGCTGATTCGCTTCGACTCTGACTGACCCGGGAGAAAGACCTCCTCGTCCCGCTTGGCGAGCGATAGCACAAACGGTGGTTCGATGTCGATCGCCCGGAATGCTTCCATCACCGCGTTGAGCTGACCCTTGCCTCCGTCGATTAGCAAAATGTCCGGGAAGGCATCCCCCTCCGCTTGTAACCGCCTGAACCGACGGCTGACCACTTCCCGCATGCTGGCGAAGTCGTCGACCCCATGCACGGTGCGAATCTTGTAGCGTTTGTAACCATGCTTGAAAGGCAGGCCGTCAATAAACTGCACCAGACTCGCGACAGTCTCTTGACCTTGCAGATGGGCAATATCGACGCCCTCGATGACGCGAGGCTGTTCGTCCAGCGCAAAGATCTGCTTGAGTCCCTTGAGGCCTTTCTTGGGGTCGATATAGAACACCTCCGGCTGTACATGCTCGTCGAGGTTGCCTCGCAGGTTGAGGCTCTCCAGTGCCTTGAGTTCATCACGGATGCGAGCCGCCTTCTCGAACTTCAACTCTTTCGAGGCGGCCTGCATCTCCCTGTGGAGTTCCTTCAGCAACCGAGCCTTCTTGCCGTCGAGAAACATTCGCAGTCGGCGAATGTCATCTTTGTAATCCTCCTGAGTGATCCGCAGATTGCACGGTGCCGTGCACTGGTTGATGCTGGCCAGAAGGCACGGGCGAAACCACCGCCACTTCTCATCACCCTCGTCGATGTCGAGTGAGCAGGTGCGGAACTTGAAGATCTTCTGCAAGACCGCGATCGTCCCTCGCAACTGCCCCGCTGAGGTGAACGGCCCGTACAGCTTGACACCCTTCGACGCCGGCGTGCGGGTGAACTCGATGCGGGGGAAGTCTTCATTCGTGGTGATCTGCAGATATGGGAACGTTTTGTCGTCCTTGAGCTCCTGATTGAACTTCGGTTGAATATCCTTGATCAGCCTCGCTTCCAGCAGGACCGCATCAACTTCGGAGTCCGTCTCGATGCAGTCGAGGTCCGCTATCTCGGTGACAAGGTCCGCCGTCCGCCGATCGACAGCCGCTTGTGCCCCAAAATAGCTCGATGCCCGGCTCCGCAAATTGACCGCCTTCCCCACGTAAATCACCCGCGCCAGTGCATCTTTCATGAGATACACCCCCGGCGCGGTCGGGAAGGACTTGACCTTCTCGCGTGGGTCTTCCGACTCTTGCTGAACTGGCTCCGTCATGGCTGCATTGTAGGCAACTGCAATGCCTCGGTGCAGCGGCAGTCAATGCCCGTGGACGGAGTGATTCACGCCTGGGACTATGACGCGGCCTTACTCTTCCGGGGGCCTCGCTCTGCGAGGGCTTCGGCGGAGATGGCGTGCACGACGGATTGGGAGAGGTCGTCCATGTCCATGACCAAGCTGTCCACGCGGCCGGAGAGGTACATGTAGATAATCAGCGACGGGATAGCGATCACCAGACCGGCGGCCGTTGTCAGCAGCGCGAGTGCGATGCCGGAAGCGAGGACGGTGGTGTTGCCCATCGCTCCGGCAGCGGCGATGTCGTTGAAGGCCTCGAACATGCCCCACACGGTGCCGAGCAGACCCAACAGCGGAGTGACCGTGGCGACGCCATTGATCACTCGCAAATGCGACCGCAGCGAGGCGACCTGTCGCTCGCCACCGTCGATGATGGCCTGTTCGACCTCGACACTCGGCTTGCCCCACTTGCGAACGCCATGTGCAAACACCATCGCGACCGGGCTGCCGTTCTCCTCGCAGACCTGCAACGCCTCGTCGCGGTCGATCGTGCGATCGCGGAGATGATTGAGGAATCGCTCCACGAACGGTTTAGGAATGACCCTGCCGCGTCTCAACACGACGAGTCTCTCGGTGCTGAACCAGAGGGCGATGAGTGTTGCGACCGCGAACGGCACGAGCCATCCGCCCAGCGCCTGCGTGATCTCCAGCAGGTTCGTCGGCAGCGCACCAGATGGCGGTGAACCGCTCAAAGCCCGCTCACCAGCCGGTGCGAAGTCCCCATCTCCCCCCACGGATTCGACAGCGAGCGGCTCGCCGTCATTTTGTCCGAAAGCCGAGTGCCCACAGACCAGCGAGGACGTGAAGACGAGCATCATGATCGCCAACGTCGAAAGCGAACGCGTTGAGAGTCGAATCGGGTGCATCATCGGAGCTGTGCTCTCTCCCTATTGAGCGGCGAGGACCGTGTCACGGTGTTTGAGGATCGGGGAAGCGTTTTTGCAAACTCTCCAGTTGCTGACGTGCCCGCTGAGCATACTCCGATTCAGGGAATTTGGCGATCAATTCTTCGTAACTCTTCTTGGCACCGCCCCACTGCTTGAGGGCTTCGTCACACAGACCCGCCTGGAACAGGGCCGGCGCCTGCCATTCAGGAAAGTCATACTGCTGAACCTTGTTATAGGCGATGAAAGCGTCCAGATAGGCACGCTTCGCCTGCTCAGCATCGTCCTCAGATGCATTCGCCTGCGTCAACCATGTTTCGCCAATCATGAATTGAGCTTTGGCCGCGGTCTCGGTTCCGGACCCACCTTTAGAATCGATCACTCGTTGGAATGCCTGCCTCGCGTAGTCAAACTCGGCCTGATTCTTGAACCGTCGTCCCTGCACATCGTCAAACAGGTAAGTGAACTCCGAGTCGGGAAACTCTTCCTTGAAGGTCGAGATCGTCTGCCCGACCGCCCCATACTTTTTCAGAGCCAGTTGGGCTTCCGCCAGCAGATGCCATGCGCTCGGCAACCAGTTGGCCTCGGCGAGTTCTGCATCGTTGCGATGTTCTTGCAGGGCCGAGAGTATGCTCTCGGCGCCACCCGGGTCGCCGTTTCTCAACGCGCTTTCCCCCAGTCGATACTCTGCGTACCAACGTTCCTTGTCGTCGGGGAACGAATCACGCAACTGCGTCGCCGCGACTTTCACCACTTCCCAGTCATCCAGCTGGACGGCCGAATCGACCAGGAGTGTCAAAGCTTTTTTCTGAACAAAGTCATCCGTTGAGTCGTCTCGCACGATGTCGATGAACTGGTCCCGTGCCGCCTCCCATCGATCCGAGAAGTAATCGTTCTCGGCGATCAGCAGCCGTGCATCATCGGCCCATTCACTGTCGGGTCGCTCGTCGAGGAGCAGTGTGAACAGCTCTGCAGCCCGATCAAAGTCTTGAACGCCATAGTGCAGCAGTGCCCATTCGTTGATGAGCACATCCAGACGGTCCTGTCGTTCGACAGGTTGCTTCTTCAACTCGTGATAGGCAGCATCGTAGGCCTTTTCTGCTTGGGCAACTTGACTCAACTCAGTGAATGTTCGTGCTGCATCCCGCGCGATGCGGAAGGCATTGAACGAAACCTTCAATTGTTGTTCGCTCGGGTTGTCCACGTCAGCCGCGAGCGAGAACTGCTCGAATGCCGGGAGGAAGACCTCGGTTGCCTGCTCGCCTCGTTTGGCCAGTCGAAGCGAGAGACCCTGCATATAGGCCGCGTTGGAGGCCACGACCGCATCACTGTTCCCGGTTGCCAGTTCTCTCAATCGTTCAAACCATGTGGCCGCATCTTCGAACCTAGCCAGCGCATCAGCGAGACGAGCGGTGCCATCGATTTGCTCGCCCTGCTCCTTTAACGCGTCGGCTGCTTCGAGCGAGGCCAGTCCCTCGTTGTGTCGACTGTACGCCAAACCCGAGACTGACGGCACGTAATACTCACCCTCCGCGCCCTGTTGAACAACCGCCCCAAACAACTCCGCAGCCGACTCGAATCGATCCGCATCATAGGCCAGTTCCGCGACCTCGTACGTAATGCGATTGCCGAGCGCGGCGTCGGCAGTCTCCCGAACGTGGGAGAGTGCTTCCTTCGCCTCGTCCCATTCACCGACGTTCGCCAGTGCGAGACTGATGTTTGCATATGCCTCAGCAGCGTCGGCTCCATCGGGGCGGCGCGCCACATACTGACGAGCCGTCTCCAGACTTCGGTCGTATTTCTCCAGCGAAAGCCAACCATTACTCTGCATGACAAGTGCGCGGAGTTCATCATCACTGGCATCATCAGCTGTCGCGCGTGAGGCAAGCGGGTCGAGGACTTCGACCAGTTGCTCGTGATCCTTCAGTCGACCGTATGCACGTGCCAGTTGCAGACGTGCCATGGTCTGTGTCGCAGGAATGGTCGACTCTGCGAGTACCGTCTGAAAGACCTGAGAAGCAAACCGGTACGCCTGCTGAGCTTTCTCGCGAGAGTCGTCAGTCCCTTCATCGGTTAACTCGTCACCCCGCGCGAGCAGAACACGTCCGTGGAGAAGCTCCACCGGCAGCTGTAGACCGCTGTTTGGATACTGCTCGACGAATCGACGTCTGATCTGCTCCGCTTCGGTCACGTTGCCCGCGAGCAACGCCGCCTCGACAGCCGAGTGCAATGCATCGTCGGCCAACTCACCCTGGGGCCACTTGTCGACAACCGTGAGAAAGAGTTGCTTCGCCTCTTCGTACACCTTTGCTCCGAGTTTGCTGTCAGCGGCGTGAAAGAGCATGCTTTCCGCGAGCGGCTGAGACTCGTCCTCACGATACGCCTTCAGAAGCGTCTCCCCGGCCTGGTCGAACTGCCCCAGCGACTTCTGACTGAGTCCGGTCCAGTACCGCGCGGTCATGCCGTACTTGGGATCATCCTGAATCTTGGCGAAAGCTTCCGCAGCCGCAGCATGGTCTCCCAGATGGTATCGGGAAAACCCAGCGTTCAAACGGGAGAGAGCAACCATGCCACTCTCCGGGAACTTCTCAACCAACGCTTCAAACGAGGCAGCGGCCTCTGCGAATTGCTTCTCCGCAAACAGACGAGCCGACAGATTAAACTGAGCATCAGCCGCACGAGGTCCATCGGAGTTCTCCATCAAGGTGCGGTACAGTGCGATCGCATCCTGCTGGCGGTCCACGGATTCGTATGCTCTGGCAAGACCGAAGCGGGCATCGTCAACCAGAGCCGAGTCGCCGTTCTGAGCGAGCAACTGCTCGAAGGCATTCGCGGCTTCTTGCATATTTCCAATGCGAAGCTCCGTTTCGCCGAGGTACAACAGGGCCCACTCGTTCAACGTGTGTTCGGCCGGCGCCTGATCGAGGAACTCTGCGAACTCTTTGCGAGCGGTTGGGAAGTCATTGAGGAAGTAACTGCACTCCGCAACGCGGTATCTCCCCAGGTCAATGTCCGGATGCTCCGTGTGATTACGGACAAACTCCCGAAAGACGGGACGGGCCTCGTCAAATCTCCGGAGATGCACAAGCGCCTGTCCAAGATACAGCTGCGCGTTGGGAGCCTTCTCGTGATTGGGGGCTGCCTTGAGAAACGCCCGAAGGGTTTCCACAGCTGGCTCCCAGCTCTCGTTCTTGTACAGTCGTAGCGACACGTTGTAATCATCAGTCGCATCAGCCAGACAAAATGTCTGCCCGACGAAACCGCCAGCCGCCATCATGACGGCACTCAACGTCAGCCCTCGCGCGATTCGCACAAGTTCAAACGTGCCTCCTGCGCGAACTCCGGTGGAATCACGCATCATTTTCAACTCAATCGATCGACGGAAGGGGATGGATCGGAACTCCAGACTCTGAGGGAACATGGACTGCTCATGAACCGCACACATGTTTACCGTCTCTATCCTAACGCGGTCCACGAAAGCCGGACAAGGTGCCCCGTTTGCCGGGGACGCGAAATCGTGAAACACACCTCCCACAGATTGTCCGCTGTCGTAAGAATCCTCCCAGTTTAACGCATGGACTGCATCGTTCTCTGCCATTGCCCGCCGTCACTTCCTGTCGAACACACTCGTTCAGTTGTCACAGAGCGCCCCGTCTGCGTAACCTCTGAGACGTCTGGAAACTCGGCTGACTCGTACTGACGAAAGACACAGCCATGGCGGCCAAGAATGTTTTAGGGACTGATTTGCAAACTTGTTCGACCGATCCGATGACCGGCTTCTATCGGGACGGATGCTGCAACACGGGCCGCGAAGATCAGGGACTGCACCTCGTTTGCACGGAAGTGACCGCCGACTTCCTCGACTACTCTCAACAGGCGGGCAACGACCTGTCGACCCCCATGCCTCAATGGGGCTTTCCCGGGCTCCAACCGGGTGACCGCTGGTGCGTCTGCGTCGAACGCTGGAAGCAAGCCTACGAAGCGGGCCACGCCGCCCCGGTCGTCCTCGAAGCGACGCACGTCTCCGCATTGGAGTTCGTCGACCTTGAGGTCCTGCAGTCGCATGCAGTCAGTCCAGAGTAAACTGTCGACTCACGCTTGCGGTTTCGCATTCCGTCGGAAATACCATGACGCGCCTCACACTTATTGGCTGCCTCTGTCTGCTCTCCGCCATCGCCACTGCGGAAGAGGAACCTCTCCGCACGACAGCCGATCGCATCGTCGACATTGAGCACATTCGCCTCGACCTCGCCGTCGATCTGGAGCAGCAGACTCTCACTGGGACCGCAACGATTGACTTCAGCGCGCTGCAACCAACACACACACTCAGACTCGATGCGGTCGACCATGACGTCCAACAGGTGTCTCAGATTACTGAACAGAATCGCCTCGATTTGACCTTCGAGAACACGGGCGACGAACTACAGATCGACCTTGGGCAAACACTCAGCCGAGGCAGCCAACGGCGAGTCGCGATCACCTACTCGGTCACGAAACCGCCGAGCGGACTCCACTTCTTCAAGCCGACGGACGAAGAACCCGATGTGCCGTGGATGGCGTGGACACAGGGCGAGCCGCGACATAACCGTTACTGGTTCCCTTGTGTCGATCATCCCAGCGAACAACAGACGACGGAGATCATCGCCGCGGTCAGCGATCGCTTTCGCGTCCTCTCGAACGGCAAGCTCATTGATCGCAGACCATTGGCAGACGACATCATTCGCTATCACTGGCGGCAGGACAAGCCGCACGCGTCGTATCTGGTCACACTCGTCGTAGGCGAATTCGCCATCGTCGAGCAACGCTGGCGAGACCGTCCCATCACCTATTACGTCCCCCCGGAGCAGGAGGCCGACGCACTCCGCTCGTTCGGACGAACCGTCAAGATGCTCGACTTCTTCAGCGAAAAGTTTGGCATCGAATACCCCTGGGACCAGTACGCACAGGTCGTTGTCGAGCAGTTCACCAGCGGCGGCATGGAGAACACGTCTGCGACGACCATGTACGACGGAGTCATTCACGACGAGCGCGCCCTGCTCACCAACACGCCCGACCGTCTGATCGCTCATGAGTTGGGCCATCAATGGTGGGGCGATCTGGTTACCTGCAAGGACTGGTCACACCTCTGGCTCAACGAAGGCTTTGCGACCTACTGCGAAGTTCTCTGGTGGGAACACGCACTGGGACGGGACGAAGCCGACTACCTCCTCTGGCAAAAAAGCAAACTGGCTCGCACCGGCTCGACCCAGGAACGACCCATCGTTGACCGCTTCTACCCGGCTCCCAGAACGATGTTTGATTACCGGGTCTATCCCAAAGCGGGCTGGGTCCTCCACATGCTGCGTCATCGCGTGGGCGACGATGCCTTCTTTCAGGCCCTCCAGCGTTACGGCACGGTTTACGCCTATCAGACCGCGGAGACATCCGACCTTCGCAAGGTCTTCTCAGAACTGACCGGTCTTTCCCTCGAAAGGTTCTTCTACGACTGGACCGAGCGCCCCAAACATCCAGTGCTTGACATCGACACGAGTTGGCAAGCGGATGACGGGCTGATCAAGGTCGTCATCAAACAGACACAGGACGGCGACCCATTTCACTTCCCACTCAAACTCGAATTGGTGACCGAGGACACGGCCAACAGCGTGACCCTTGAACGAGATGTCAGCGAAACGGAGATGACCCTCTACGTGCCCATGCGCGATCGGCCGCGACTGATCCGCGTCGACCCGGACTATGCGCTGCTTGCTGAGATCAACGAGACCAAGTCCGACGACTGGTGGCAGACCCAACTGACCGACGCTCCCAGCATCGCCGAACGCATTCGTGCGGTCGAGCACTTCGCTGGCAGTAACAAGGAATCCGACCGGAAGCGACTCATTGACACACTCAACACGGGCGACTTCTACGGCGTCCGCATCGAAGCGGCCAAGGCGCTGGGCATCACCGGTGGTGACACGTCACGCGATGCCCTCATCGCCGGCCTCAAGGCCGAGAACGCAAAAGTCCGCCTCGCTTGTGCAGAGGCGCTTGGTGAGTTCTCCGATGATGAGTCGGTTGCCGCAGCCCTTCAAGATGCCCTGCAACGGGACGAGCCGAGCTACTACGTCCGTGCCAGCGTGATCGATTCGCTCTCAGAGGTTGATGACAGTGTTGATCCAGCACTCTTCAAACAGGAACTCGCGACCAACTCGCACCGTCAGGTCATTCAGCAATCGGCCCTGTCAGCACTCGGCACGAGTCACGATCTCGATGTGCTCGGCACCCTCGACAAGTGGACGAGGCCGGGCCACTATCGCAACTGCCGCATCTCAGCAATCAAGGCGATGGCCAACTTCCTCGTGCGAAACGACGTTAGCCGCGCGACGGAAACCCAGACGATCGAACGCCTCTCGCGATTGCTCTCTGACGACGGCACTCACATCCGGCGCGCCTCTGCAACCGCCCTTGGTGCGATCGGCAAGCCGGCCGCCTCCGCCCGTGAGAGGTTGGAGGTCGCTGCCCAGCATGACGTCGACCAACGAGTCCGCGATGATGCCAAGTCGGCCCTGACCGCAATCCGCGAAGGAAACGGCGACGGCGCAGAAGTCAAACGCCTCCGCGAACAACTGACCGAACTCAGGGACAGCAATACGCAACTCGAAGATCGCTTACTCAAGCTGGAGTCGCGCTGAAAGAGTACGTGAAGCGATCGCTGCGTTAGCAAAGTGGGTCGAGTGAGTTTGTCAGAGAATCTCTCAATGCACTCGAATTCAGCGGCGAAACGCGGTAAATTCTGAGTTGTGCAGCAGCTGTCTGATAGCGATTCACTGAAACGGCGGGGGACAAATGGCGATCACATTCACGTGTCCCCAGTGTGCTGCCCACTTCGCGGTGAGTGACGAGTTGGGCGGCAGGAAGGGGAAGTGCACAAAGTGCGGCCATCGCATCACCATCCCACTTCGCCCTCGAAAGCAAGCAGCCGCTGTGACCGGGCGGTTTCGCCTGACCGATGTCCCTGCACCATCTCAACCGGCGAGTGTCCCGGCATCGAGTGAGACCAACGGAGGGCCACGACTCGTGCTGCCCAGTCAGGCAGTGCTGGCGGCGATCTCAGAACAGAGCCTGCCGAAAATCACGCGGGACGATCCGCTCGACGCAAGTGGTCCCTACCGGATCGCACCGGAGCAACTGGTCAAGAAGCCGGAGCCACGCCGGAGCAAGCCCCCCAGTGCAGCCCGAGAAACGTACTGGCAGATGATGAACGCAGGCTTCCGACGTCTGCGTGGTCTCAACGAGTTTGCTTACCTGATCTCGCTGCCGTTCGTGCTGATGATGTTCATCGCGGTGCTGTTCCAGTTGAGGCCACTAGCCCTCGTGGGAGCTGCGGGTGTGATCGCGTTAAACATCGGTCGCTTCTGGATCACAGGATTCTATCTTGTGGTACTCCCCTTCCGAGACGGTCCCCTCCAGGGAGTGCTGTTCTTCATTCCACCATTCACTTTCTATTACCTCTACAAACACTGGAAGCGGATGAAGAAGGCAACATTGCGTTTCCTCAGCCCGGCGATTCCGATCGCCTGTGTGGTCGGAGCTTTCGTGATCTTCCCCTTCCTCAGAAGCGGCGAAGTTCCCGAAGGCGCATCCATTCAACAGCGGATCGGTACGGAAAGGCAGGCACTTGATCGAGACATGAGAAAGACCGTCGATGACCTCAGTAAAAGCAAGAGCGTACAGGAAGCAAAAGGCTCCGTCCGTCGTGGTCTGAACAAGGCAACGCAAGCGGTCAACGAACAAGTCGACAAGATTGGCAGCGAACGATCGTCAGACACCGATGCACCTGAATGACGGGATTCGACGATGACGACACAACCCAACCATGAGACTTCCAACGAGGCTGACACCGTCATTGCGCCGGACGTCATCGAACTCACGCCCAGCGAGGACGTCTCTGTTCCGACGGAGTCCGACTTCCTGCCGGAAACGTCACCGGCTGTCGCCATGGTGACTGGTGAGACGCCCAGCATGACGACCGAGACAGGATCGTTGTTGGAGACTCGGTTGAAGGCGGTGACCATCCTGGCCCTCGCAGGCTGCCTGCTCAACTTTGCGGCCTCACTCCTGGGAGAAGGGTTCGCCTTAGGTGGGGGTTACGAACAGTATCAGATGATGGTCTTCGTTCGGGTTCTCGTCTATGGAGCCCTGTTAGGCCTGTTGTACACGCGAACGGATTTGACCAACGACTTCCTGCGAGGCATTGAATATACGCTGTTCGGGTTTCTCGTGCTGAGTTGGATCTACGGTCGTTATCACTCGATCATCGTTGATGCCCAAGCGGGAAACACGATCGCGTTACTGAGCGAGAGCCTGGATGGACAGAGCGTTCTGATGTTGGTGATCGTCTTATATGGGTTGTTCATCCCGAACACATGGCAAGCGACGGCGAAGGTCGTACTGACAATCATGCTTGCACCTGTGTTGGTAACCCTGCTCGTCAATCAGTTCCACCCCGAAATGTCGGAAGCGTTGGCTCCGCTGAAGACGGGGAGCAATATCTCCACTTTGGTTGTTAAGTTGACGATCGCCAGTCTCATCGCGATCTACGGAGCGGGCATCCTCAACTCCATGCGCGTCGAAGTGCACCAAGCCCGGAAGTTCGGTCAGTACCAACTCCGTCAGATGCTCGGCAAAGGGGGCATGGGGGAGGTCTATCTGGCAGAGCACGCACTCCTCAAACGCCCCTGCGCTCTCAAGCTGATGCGATCCGAGGATGAGGCCGACCCGATTGCACTCGCACGCTTCGAGCGTGAGGTCCAGGCAACCGCCAGTCTGACACATCCGCACATTGTTGACATCTATGACTACGGCCACTCCAACGATGGCACTTTCTATTATGTGATGGAGTACCTGCCGGGACTGAGCCTGGAGCAGTTGATCTCTCAAGTCGGTCCGTTGTCTCCCGAACGGACGATCTACCTGCTGAAGCAGACTTGCAGTGCACTGGCGGAAGCTCACGAAGCGGGCCTCATTCATCGAGACTTGAAGCCGGCCAACCTGTACGTCTCCGAGCGAGGCGGACTCTGCGACTTCGTCAAGGTGCTCGATTTCGGGCTGGTGAAATCGATCAACCCGGGTGCGGCCAAACTGACGGCTGATCACGTCGTCAGCGGGACACCCCACTACATGTCGCCGGAGCAAGCCGCCGGAGAGAGTGGGCTCGATGCTCGATGTGACATCTATGCACTGGGGGCCATCGGCTATCACATGCTCACCGGTCAGCCGCCATTTGACGGCGACACCGCCGTGGCTGTGATGATCGCCCACGCATCGAAAGAGGTCGTCCCGCCATCCCAATTGCGTGCAGACATCCCGGAAGACCTGGAACAAGTCATCTTGCGTTGTCTGGAGAAGCAGCCGGACGACCGTTATGCGAACGTCACCGAACTCGAACAGGCCCTCGCAGACTGTGCTGATGCGGACGGTTGGGATTCCAAGGCCGCAGCCGTCTGGTGGCAGGATGCTCTTTCCGGTCCGCAGGTTGAAGCCGCAATCGAATCGGTTTCAACAATCGCTGAGACATGAAGGTTCTGATGACGATCCGAAACGAAAGTTCGCAGCCGAGAAATCGTCGCTCTATGAAATCGGTTGCCCAGCTGCTTCTATTTCTTGCGGTCACGATTCACGTCGGTGCGGGCATCGCTCGCTCGAATGAATCTTCGGCACATCATGACTTGCTCATCTACGGAGCGACTCCCGGAGGTGTGGCGATGGCCGTGCGAGCTGCGCGGGAAGGTCTTGACGTGCTGCTCGTCAGTCACACCCGCCACCTGGGCGGCATGTTGACGAATGGTCTCAGCACGATGGACACGCTCTACAACGGCGAGCGGGCACCGCTGTACGACGAGTTACGACAACGAATCTCTGACTTCTACCGGGACAAGTACGGGAACGACTCACCGCAATATCTGGCCACGCAACCGGGGCATCCAAAAACGCGATACGAAGCTCATGTGGTCGAACGGTTGATCAACGAGCTGCTGACAGCGGAAGAACAAATCACACTTCTCACGGAATACTACCCCGTCGAGGCAACGCGGGAGGATTCGATCCTGCAAACGGTCACCTTTCAACAAATGGATGGCAGCGCCCGGGTGACTTTCAGTGCCGATGTGTTCGCAGACTGTTCCTACGAAGCCGATCTCGCTGCGATCGCCAAGGTGCCTTACCGCGTCGGACGAGAAGCAAGAGACGAATTCGATGAGCCGCACGCTGGCGTGATCTACATGCGAAACGTTCCCTGGCCGCCGGAGCACGTCGAGAACGAGACGTTCCAGCTGGCACGTGGCCTCAACCTGTTCCGGTACACCTCGTGGTACGAGACGATCGGAAACGTCAGCACGGGAGCCGCTCATCCTGCCGTGCAAGGGTACAACCTCCGCACAATTGTCACCCGCGATCCGGCGAACCGCCTGCCGATCGAGAAGCCGGCGGACTACGATCCGGAGTTCCTCAAGGCCTATGGCTTCGGCAACCCGGACCATCCGGGTCTCAGCATGCCGAATCAGAAGTCCGGCCTGAACCACCCCAAACTCGTCGGCCAACAGGACCCGTACGTCGAAGGGGACTGGGAGACACGAGCCGACGTCATTCGCAAGCACCGCGATGCGACGCTCGCCCTGCTCTACTACCGTCAGCACGACCCGTCCGTTCCCGAGGACATTCGTGGCAAGTGGCAAACGTACGGTCTGCCCCGAGACGAATTCGCAGACAATGGCCACATGCCGTACGAGATCTATGCCCGTGAGACGCGCCGCATTCGAGGACGAGCCGTGTTCACCGAGCATGACGCCCGGCTTGCTCCCGGCCTGGAACGAGCGCCCGTGCATCCCACGAGTATCAGCATCACCGAATGGTTCCTCGACTCGCACGCCTGCACGCCTCGTGACGTGCCGGGCAGCGAGCAGGAAGGGATGGTCATGCTCAAGAATCAGACGTTCCCCGGGCAGGTCCCCTTTCAGACCCTCCTGCCGGAGAACCTCGACAACCTGCTCGTGCCGGTCTGCCTCTCTGCAACCCATGTCGGCTGGGGCACCATCCGCCTCGAACCAACCTGGATGAGCATCTGCGAGGCAGCCGCCCACGCGGTCGTCCTCGCCAAACGTCAGCACGTCACCCCAGCACAGATCAACGCAGACGAACTGGTGCGACAGCTGGCCGACCGTCGCGTGATGCTCTCATTCTTCAACGACATCGAAGGCCACGC
>JAGQPX010000138.1:78611-78898 GCA_020426505.1 Planctomycetaceae bacterium
ACCCACCGACGCTGCAATCGTGTGCCGACGAGCCGAGCAAGCCAACGGGAACCTTGTGATGGGTGGCGAGTTCGCGAAGAGGCTGACCACGTCCCTTCCTGACACCGAGCCGGATCAACCGAGGATACACCAGTTGCTAACTCAGCTGAGCATCGACTCAAAAGTTCCAATCACTCGCGGCAACGCATGTCGTCTGATTTACGCGGCTACTACACACGAGTAGCGACACATGTGCATGCCGCAAAATGCGTGATCGAGTTTCAAACCGCAGAGGACGCGGAGAGCGC
>JAGQPX010000139.1 GCA_020426505.1 Planctomycetaceae bacterium
AGAGCACACGGGGACTTTCGGCAACATTGACTTTGCGATGTGCTGACACGGTCGGACGATCGATTCAGGTGCTCTGCAGGAAATTCCGCGTCACAGCTTCGTCAGCGAGGTTATTGAGGCATCACAGAGCGGTAGAGGACTCTAGCTCTGTTGCGCGTAGTGCCACGGGCACTTGGGTGAAGTGGCATCTGGGCGTCAGAACGCCGACGTTTCATGCACAGCCCACCGCTGTGGAGGCTACACTTATCTGTCCCCGCTGTAGAGATGAACTCACCACGGATCACCTCTGGCTTCGCAGTCTTGATGTTGTGGATGGCCGTGTTCACCAGTTCGTCGAATTGCCTGGGGTCTGAGAAGACGATTCGACGATTTCGTTTGTGCCGGATAATTGGATTGACCTACCGCTTGTCTTTCGGTCGTTATCATCGGCAACCCGTTTGATTCAAGTCGGAATTCTCCCTCGAACCTGGCATGAGCAGCCACTGGCGACTGATAAGCTTTTGAGAGAGACTGGCAAGTGGTGCGCAGTCAACAAGAAGACCACCAAGGATACGGATCGACCGATGACCTACTGGCAAGCGATTGTGCTTGGCATCGTGCAGGGAGTGGCCGAGTTCCTGCCAATCAGTTCATCTGGTCACCTGGTGCTGGTTGAGGCACTATTGAATCTTCATTCGGAGAACATGGCGTTTGAGATTGCCGTGCACGTCGGCACCCTGCTGTCGATTGTTGTCGTGTTTCGTCGAGATTTGATCGGGCTTCTGCATCTGCCTCGCGTCATGGTGGCAATTGTGGTTGCCACATTGCCCGTCGTGTTCGTCGGACTGTTTCTCAAGGATCATTTGGAACGGGCATTTGCCTCGCCGTTGGCTGCCGGCATCGCCTTGTGCTGCACCGCAATAGTGCTTTGGGTCACACAGTGGTTCGATCAAGGATCGGATGACTTGCATGATGTCACTCTGCGTCAAGCCTTCACGGTCGGCTTGTTTCAAGCGGTCGCGCCAATTCCCGGGATCTCACGATCGGGGGTGACAATAGTCGGAGGACTGTTGAGTGGACTGAATCGGGAGGCAGCCGCCAGGTTTTCTTTCTTGATCGCCATTCCAGCGATCCTTGGTGCGGCTGTACTGGAGGGCGCATCAATGATCAAGTCAAGTCATCCGATCGACGAACCGTGGGCGGTCCACCTCGTCGGAGCTACCGTCGCCTTCATGGTTGGTGTGTTGGCGTTGCACGGACTACTCAAAGTCGTGGCCGCACGTAAGTTGCACGCGTTCTCCTGGTACTGCCTCGCTGTTGGGATTCTCACGGTCGCTATCACCACGCTCAACAACCGGTAATCCCTAATCGGGAGTCGGCGTGGAGTAATAGGGACCTGTTGAAGTCTGGTGCGACTTCCAGATTTGCAAGGCCCATACCATGCTCAACAAGAACATCGCGTAAAATCCCAGCGTGCTTGGGCCAGCAGTCCAGATCATTGCGGCCAAAAGGGTCGGTCCTGCGAAGGAAGATCGATTGATGTTCTCCAGTAACCGTTGAAGATGGATATGGGAACGGGTTTTCCATCCAGTGAAGAACAGGGCAATCGAAATCAGAATGACCAATAAGATTCGTCTCAATTGGCGATTCAAGATCCAAATTGTTATTAGTGTTGGCGCCTCTTGAGTGGCTGGATCGTTCTGTTTGACAACATGAACCGTGTCGGCTCTGCTCAAGTGTTCGCCAAAACCGGCAGCATGCAATGCCTGAGAGATGACACGATGATCGGCTCGCGGGTCGTCCTGTAATTGTCCGATCACCGCGTCAGAGTCCAGTGGAGCGACATTGCCGGTGATTTCGTATCGAGAAAGGTCGGAGCCGAAGAACGCCATGGTTTGCTCAAGGACGGGAACGTCTTGGGTAGTCGGCATTTGGAGTTTGTGTTGCAACCCCACGCCATCTCTGGGGAGATTCCACCAAATTGTCAGCCAGACTGGTTGCTCCCGCTCAATCTCCGTAGAGTTAAGTGGAACTACGGCAATTGTTGCATCTTCCGTTCTCGTGGTTTGAATGGTGCCGAATGCCCAGTCAGTTTGGTTAATAACCGTTTTTGGTGCGAGCGAAATCGTCAGTTCATCCAGCAGTCGGACTGAAACCTGAAGCGACGTGACACCTGAGAAGTACATCGCGTCATTGTCCCAGATCGCCGTTTCAATCTTTCGAACGATTCCACCCACACTGGCAGAGGAATTCGGCGCGAGCGTCCAGTTGTCGGCGTCTGGCTCATAAATTCGAAACGTACTTTCGTCTGCCAGTTCAGGAAGTCCGATTGCCTCGCGATCAACCTCTGAGATTTCCTGAATTCGACGTCCATGATCGAATGTGAAAGGCAAGTCAGGTCCGAGAACGAGCCAGTCTTTTCGAATATCACCATTCGAAAGTGCTACGAGCGGGACTTGCTGAGCCTCGGTCTCGGATGCATTGACGGTGGCGGTGAGCTTCAGGCGCCTTGATGCCAAAGCAGGAGTTGCTGTTGGGATTGTCAGGATGAGGTGACCATTTTGGTTGATGCGTTGCTGATCGGTATGAAACGACATTTCCAAACGGTTGCTTTCAGAGATTACTTCGGGCAAATCAACAACGAGTTGGGGTGGCAGAGGGACATCATTTGCCAACAGGATTTGAGTTGTAATTCGCCAAAGCTGATCTCCAACTGCGTCGACGGCGATGATTCGGTCGTATCCCATTGAAGTGACCGCTTCTTGGACTCGAATGCTGCTTGGAGAAGTATCGGCCAGTCGATCGAATGACCAACGTCGACCCGCAGTCGATTCCCCTTCAGTGTTCGTTGGTGTGTCACCATCCGGAATCGGATGGTCGTTACTGTCGAATGCCTCGATCATCCAATCCTGCTCGCTTGAAATCGTGAGGAGATGCTCACTGATGGACGAGCCGGAAATGGAAATCCTGGGTATCGCAAATCGTTGCTGCAACTCGAATGGGAAGTGCCCAGAAATTACAATCTGTTGCGTCCCGATGACGACCTCGTCCAGCAAGATCGTAATCCGGTCTTCGGCGTTTCGATTCCATCGCGCGAGGCGATTTGTCCCGTTTTGCGTGACCGCGACAGCGGTGACCTGCAGGCGAGGGTCAATGCTGATTTCATGAATCGCCATCGCTGTGGAAATGCTATTCAGATTGATGTCGACCAGCCACTTTAATCTGGTGTTTTCGACGGTGATCTGTTCAGCGATCGTCGCATCGGAATTGGGAATAACCTCTGACGCCGCAACGTCCAATGGGACGGGGGACTTCAGCGAAAACGCCAAATCTGGATCGAACGATTCTACACTTCCCCACTCCTGCTTGAACTGTTCAAGAGACATACGAGATACCTGATCGTGTTGGTCTGGCGCAGGAACGTAATCGATTCGAAATCCTGGTGCGGCAGTCAAAGCCAATGCGTGATCAGTGAAGTAGTCGGATTGGTGACTTGGCACGAGGCGAATCGCGGGAAGCGTCATTGAAGCGCCTTCACGTGCTACGAGGACGTCATAGTCTATGTGGATGCTGACCGCGCCGTCTGGTAAGGATTCCTGGAACGTAACACCAAGAGCGACTGGTTCGCCGGGTCGACTTCTCTCTTCCCACCGCGCGAGATGTGTCGCCTGAACATCGTTGACGTGTGAACCGGGAGGCAACTGAATCTCAAGAAATCTGTCGGGCGAAGACATCTTTGGCCGCGAGACGAAAACCAAGCGGCTTTCGACTCGAAGTCGTTGTGGATGGACAATTACCGAAGAGACTGCGGAATCCGGAACGAAACTCCCGGTACGTGAATCACCGTCGGGCCAATTGATTTGAAGTCGCTGAACGGGTCCCAGTTCGATAACCAACCGTTGAGAATCACGGTCGATAGTCGTTGAGCCAAACCGATCCACAGATGGTTCCTGGAAACTTGCGGTCTTAAGTGTCAAGTGGGCGATGGAGGAAAGCACTCGGGGCACAGGGATGTTGACAGGCGGTAATGCGGCAGTCTCCAGCGTTCGTAGATGACACTGCAATTCGACCCGGAGGACTGAAGGCCTGTCACTCCCAGCGCTCGCTCGTGTCTCCGGGGGTGTGTCAATATCGTCATTCAGTGGGAGTGGAGCTGGAGAGAGAGCCGAGATGTCGACGGATACTCCGAGATTGGATCGTAGCGGGATGATCGTTGCGGCCTGTCCGTTGACGCGGCAGGCGTTCTCACCGTCGATCGCAATGTCATCAAGCGGAAGACGAATCTGGCTCGTCGCAAGGTCAAGTAATACTACATCGAAGACCGCCTGCATTCGAGGGAAAGGGCGCTGATCAAAAGTGATTCCGTACTTTGCCTCACGTATCAGATACCGTGGCGAATTGTGTTGAGACTCCCCATACCTGTCCCATCTTTTAAGTAACTCAGAAGTGACATAAACGACTGGTGTATCATCTAAAGTGGGCTGTCCTGACTTGATAGGGATCAGTACATCAACGTTGAAACTCCGTTCATCTGGGGGCCGATCGTCGTTTGTGATCGGGGAGAGGGTAGGGGGGACCGAGAGTTGCTGGAATGCCTCGACTCGCGACACAAGATGCAATTCAAGGACAAGCAGCGATAATGTAGCTCCAAAAAGCGCAGGCCAGCGCCCGGTCGATCCACTTCTTGAGCTGATCGCCGTCTGTGGACGTTGCCAAAGCTCCTGAGGGAGGAGCATTCCCGTGATCAATCCCAATAGCAAACCGCCACATGGAATGGCATAGGAATCCGAAACGACCGCAGCCATAATGGCGGCAGCGAGGGTAAGAAACGAAACGATCCAGAGATTCCTTGTTGAATAGGTGAGGCGAAGAAGTCCAATTGTTGCGCAGGATGCAACGAAGAGCATCCATCCAAGACGCTTCGAAACATCGTCTTTCCAAATAGAGAGATGGAGAGTCGGTTCCGAGAAGGAGACGCTCCGCGTGTACCGTTGACCAGGGTCCGAATACTCACCCTCGTCGATAATGGAGTCCGTCGCATTCGATGAGACAACGAGGGCCTCACGTGGTTCCGGTTCGATGACGGGGTTGTTGGAGGAGTGGACATCGCTTCTGCCGAAGGGGCCAATCAGACGTTGTGTCCAGTTCACATGTGGTCGTCCGGTAGAGGTGCCGCTTGTTTCAGGGCTGAGCCGATACGAAGGAGGCAAGTGCAGTTGCCATTGGATTGATGATGCGATGATCTCAGATTGAGGAAGGGGGACATCTGTTTCCCCAGTGAGAAGTGATTGAATGAAGGGAGTTCGGTATTCGAGTTGGATGTCATAGCGATCGATGTCATCGGGAAGGTGAACTTGAGCCGATTGGTCGTTCAAAACGGTTGCTTTGCTCATTCGGCCTCCTCTCACTGCAATGAAAGTAGCCGGTTCCAAAAGAGTAAAATGGAGCGTACGTCCAGCAACCGCAGGCGTCAGGACATAATTCACAACATGGACACACGATTCCTCTGAGGCGTTGGGGGCGTACGACTCTACGGTGAGTTGCGCTAGGAGTGGCACAGGAGATGAGGGATCTCCTGAATGCTGGGGTGCTTCATGAAGTTTAGACGGGGAGAGCGAGGGAGTTTTCTCGATAGAAGAATTCCTGTCAGAGGACGATATGTCAGTGGTGAGAATCGAGGGCGACAGGAGTAAATGGTCTGTCAATGATGGTTTCTCGGAATAGTAGGTGACCGGAGCGACAAGCACGCCATCATCTCCCGTCAATTGCGTTAACCACGTTGTGCCCTCGAGGTCATTACTCCATGTTGCGGTGGCTTCGGCAAACGTCCGTTCCTGATACGTCGAGTCAGGTGGTAGTTCGATGCCCTGCCCTAGTGCGGTTTGAACGGCAATTGCAACCGAACGCGGTTGCGAATCAGATGGTCTCGCCACGGGTAATTCAAGAGAGTTCGAAGAAGGGTCTGATATTCGACGTGCCCAAATCTCAACAATGATTGCCTGTTCGGGGATGAGGGCATCTCTAAACTCGAGTTGAAGCTGAGATGTGCCGTCGTCGCAAACAGTAGTTTTCCATTGTGCAATGGCGTTTGGTCTGCGCCAGGGAACCGATGTGACTCGAGTCACTTGCCAGCCATTTCGAATCAGGCATGGGAGTTGATACAATGAGCCTGCACGAGTCGACAGCTTCAGCAATGTTCGCGACGTCGTCTGTGACGATTCACAGGAGAGAGCAGTAAGCACGTCGCAGACGATGTCAGATTGCGGGGTGTCGATGGTAATCGAAACACTCGACGTGTCGGACCAATCTTCTAACTCAAGTGAGTCAGTTTGGTTACGATTCATTGTTGACGAAATCAGGCGACAATTCGTTAGTGAGAAATTCGACAATACCAGCGGACGCGGGACACTGATCGAAAGACGGGATTCCCAGAGGTGAGCCTGTCGAAGAGAAATTCGAGGAAGGTTCCATTTCTTCTCCGCCGTCAATGGCATCACTCCTTGGAGCGTGACGATGGTATGCGGAACGAGAGTGATCGAACTGAGAGGGACAACAACTCTGACACGATCTTCGTCCCTCTCGGTTCGGAACGGGAGGTCCAGTTCGCTCCCCAGAGTGATCGTCGAGACTTGCATTTCTCGGGGAACGGAAAACGACAATTCCCTGATCGGTCCACGCAAATGATTCACGGTAAAACTGGTGCGGAATCTCAAGCCGTCGGGCAAGGTGCGGAACTGTGATGTTCGCTGAACGATCAGGTCCGAAGTCGACGGCTCTGGGGATTCGTCGGAGATGACGAGGTGGAGTGTGATCTCGCGACCCAAATCGACTCGCCATCGCCGCCATTCAGGATCGGGATCGGGAATGGAGACTGCGACGAGCCCAGTATTCACTTCGAGGTGCTTTTCTGCCGGGAGTCTCAGCTCAAAACGACTGAGAACTGCCGGCAGAAGCTCGGCATGAAACTCATAGTCACCGAGGCCTTCGTGTCCTCGCAACGACCAATGACCGACGAGTTGCTCGTCCGCCGATTCGACACGTAGCAACGCATGTCCGTCGGGGTCTGTCCCCCAAATGGCCGGCCTATCGACCCAAGAGAGGCCTGTGAGCGACAATGTCGGTTGTCCGAGAGAAAGATAGTCAGCTTGAATTCCTCGTAAACCGGTTTCCGCAACGAATTCTCCCTTGAGAGAAGACGTCTCGGACCATGTTGCCGAGTACGTCACATGTTGAAGCATCGCCCGAGGTGGGTTCGCGTTGTCAACACCAAGATCGTCTGATAGTTGTCGAAAGGCATCGACAGGAAGTGCCTTCCATTCACCTTGGGGCCATGCGTCTGGGTTGTCGGCAGGGACATATGCGCGACGAATCTGCTGCGAAGTCTCGTCATCCGCTCCGGCATTCCATGGCGAAAAGAGCACCAACAACACAACCAGAAAATGAAAAGAACCGGTCAGTTCTCGGCCAATGGGCATGATTCGGTGATCGTACCTGCACGATTCTGGGTGACGCACGAGCTTCATCGGACCAATCCAGAGTCAGACATCGCGGGACGCTGCACATGGGTTGACGTGACTTCAAGTTGACCAAAGTCTGACAACGAACTATCACGTGCAGGAACGACGTCACGATAGGTCGTGTCGCGGGATGATCCTCGGTATGCCACACGCCGACCATTCGTCAGATACTCGAAGAGGGCTGCGCAAAATGGGAGCAACAACCCAAAGGCCGCAGGCTGTAGGAGGAGGAGCATCGGCTGCAAGTACCAAAGCGACGAAGTCAACACGAGGGTTCCGATCGTCAGCCATAGAAGCGGATGGCGGGCAGCTGGTACCTTCAAGAAAAGGAAACTGGCAAGGAACGTAAACCCAGCCCCCAGGAATACAATGACGGACATACTCATTGTCCGGAATGAGACTTCGGACGTGGGGCCGAATCTCTTGAAGGGATAGATGTTGCCGGATTCTGGTTCCGAGATTTGATTCGAAGCCTTCTTATCCCAAAGCGATGCACAAAGCTCTTCGTAGCTTAACTTGGGCTTGCGTTTCCAAATGATACCCTCTCGCTCCCACTGGAACTGGGGAGTCATGACCATTGGGGTGACAAAAAGGTGTTGAGAAGGAGGTAACCTCAATTCCCACCACATTTGTTCCACCCAAACTCCGCTGGGGAATTGGGGGAACTGAATCGTTTGAATCTCAGAACCGTCAGCTGCCTCCCCCGGACATTGATAGCTGATACTGACAATGTGCTTGTCGAATCGTTTTTGATGGGAGAATCGGTTCGACGGAAGTTTCAGGCGAAACTCTTGACGATCATTGACCCTGACGATTTCATCTGACTCTAAAGGAACCTCGTTCCATCGACATTCGAAGGAGGGGATGACAGCCGTCGAGGGGAGTTTCACAACCAACTCATCGATCGCCTCTCTGATCTCATAAGTGGCTCGATTCCTGTGGTTGCCAGTGTCATCAACCACCGTTTGTATGAACGCAGTACTGATCCTCAGTCGTTGAGGACTTCGCGAGAGGGATCGGTCCAAGTGGAGTCTGACCTCCGACACGACTCCATTTGTGATCCATTGCCAGCCATCTGCAATGATCGAAAGTGGCGTCCAGACTTCGTCCTCTACCTTCACCGAGAGCGTGCTTTGTTCAGGTAACGCGACCTTGGTGGTGGCGAACGGAGCATCCAGGCTGGCGATGACGGGAACGTCAACTGTTTCCGTGGTGCCAATTGAATTCTGCGGAGGTGCATAGTCGGAAACAACGATGTCAAATCTCCCCATGCGCGCACTCGGAAGAGCGACAGTGACCTCATTTCCGGACCAGTTGGTCTTGGTTAGCTCTTGTCCATCCATCAGAAACTTCAGCGACGCGTGTGCGAAGTCGGGTGTGAGATGGTCATACAGCACCGTTGGGATTCTGAGTTTGATTTCTGACAGGCGACCAAATTGGACATCGTACGAGAGTCGCTGGGAAACCCGAGGGCGTTCGTCGAGATCACGGACTTCGATTTCGGAAGACGTCGTGACAGTTTTCGAGCGAACCGTGAGATCCATCTCAAGTTGCGGGGAAGTATCGGCTTGCTCGACTGAAAAGCGAAATGGTGTTTGCGGCTGGGTGTGAGTCCATTCCGGGCCTTGGATATCCAGCGATTCGAGTGCAGAATCTGTCTGTCGAGTGAGCACCGTATGTTGACCCGCACTCGAATTGATTTCGACATCATCATCTGTCGACACAATGACCCAGCCCGGTAAAGCGCGGGTGTCTGAGAGCATAGGCAACGACAATCTGAACGTCTCTTTCTCGGAATCCTTCTCAAAATACCTGACAGCAAACAAGCCAACACTAATTTGGTTGTCGTCAACGAGGTTGTCAGCGACATTCGGGAGCGGCATTTCCCATCCGGTGACTGTTCGTGATTTTGAAGTATCAGTTTCGTTGCGGATTGTTGTGCGAGTTTTCCTGGGCTGCCCACTCGTCAATGACGATGGGAGAACTTCCCACATTTCGTCACTCATGTCGGTCCAAATGATCGGCAGACTGCTGACGATCCCACCATCGATACTCAGTTTGTAGATTGCCTCTAGTTCCACACGATCCTGTGACACCTTGACGAAAAAGTATGGCGATACCGAAACGATTGGAACTGTTGGTTCAACATTAAGACGAAGTTTGAATTGACCACTAGTGAATGAGTAGGCAAGTGATGAGAGAATTGGTGAATGCGGAAGATCCTGGACGTCAATCCGTTCCACGCCAACACTGCCCTCGCCAATCTCGCTAACACGGAAACTGCCGGGGCGTTCAATTTCGATGGTCCCAGTCTGTCGTCTTGCTTCAGCCACTTCGAACCCGTCGATTGTAATCTCTCTACCGTCTAGGGGCATTGGAGCGCGAAGTCGCCAATCCAAAATAATGGACGCCTCGGCAGGATTTCCGAGGGGGATCGTGACCCAGCCCTGCTGCCCATTCGGGACAGGTTGCTCAACCGCACCGGGTTGAACCCACCGGGCATTCCCGTTGCTGTCGATGACGCGAACTCCCTCCGAAGTCAATTCGAAATCACTGGAAGGCAAACGGACTTGAAGCTTCTCGGACTTGCTGGTTTGAATCCATTGTCGCGCGAACAGTTCGAGGTTGTCGTCCAGAAATTCGAGACGGATCTCGGTCGGTTGCTGCATCAAGGGATTCGCTTGCTGCTCAATAATGTTCCAACGCAGTTCCAGACGTTCGCCCGGCAACTCAGCGGTGATCAGCGTGTGGTCTCCCTCAATCTGGGTGCCTTGCAATCGCACGGTGCCTTCCTGACGAATCGTCACCGAATTTGACGGTAATCTTAAACTCAGTTCGCCAATGAAGTACCTCATTTGGGGCAATTCGAGCTGCAGTAAATCGCCGGTGGTCGTCTTTCTGAGAGGGACGCGAAGTGTCAGCTCCAGTTGGTGATCGCCTTCCCCACGCAAGAGCCAGGTCAGTCCACGGTTACGATCAACTGCCACTGGTGCAGAATTGTCTCCCGCCCCTTCATGCTGAAGGTTGAGAAGGGAAGCCTGGTCGAAGCGAAGGGGCACCTCGATCCAACGGTCGGATGCCACCACATGGATTGTCACCGATGCATTCAGGTCTACCCATTCGTTGTTTGCCGTCCCCTCAATCTCAAGTTTGGAGAAAAAGAAGTCCGGAACTTCGGGGAGCGGGGCGTCCGGTTCATTGGCATCGGAACGAATATCAGTCGGCTTCAACGATTTCAACGGGACCAGTTGCCAGTTCCCGTGTTCATCCTGTTGCAGAATTGTGTCTTGAGCCGACGATGGGCTGCTGAAGATACGACCTGCTTCGGTCGCAGTGGCATCCTGCGCAAGAGCGAGCGTCCGTGGGCCAGCAAGACTCCACAGCAGAACGCCGAACAGGATGATACCGATCTGTTTCGACACTCGGTCACCTTCGTGTCATCGAGTAGCAACTTTGTTCAGATAGTGCCGAAGGAGTCTCTGCGGGAGACACGATTCGGGAACACACTCGTGATGCAAGACAGGAGGACGGACGTTGCCTCCAGTGATGTCAGAAATCGACCTTCCTCAAGCGTTCACACGATTTGATACCTGATGTTGATTTATCATATCCCGTGCCCTTGCGAGGAGGAAGGACTGCCGTGGGAACTCACCAGATGCGGGCCAATTCGCATCCGATTTCAACACCTGTGAACGGAGCGTCGCACGAATTTGTGGGCATGTTGTTTTTTGGAAACATGAACTGCTGGACGGCGCAGGGGCCATCATCCCAGGATTCGGATCAACTCGTCATGTAGGGGGCTTCCATTGGATACGAGCAAGTCCGGCTCGTCGACGGCAAACACATCTCCGCTGGTCTTCGTCACCCGTCCGCCAGCCTCATGGACAAGCAGGACTCCCGCAGCCATATCCCATGGCATCAGACTTGCTGACCAGAACGCCTCGACACGCCCCGCAGCGACCGAGGCCAGATTGAGGGCAGCGGAGCCTGTCCGTTGAACGTGCTGAGCCGCTTCCAACACTCGCAGGAAGGTCTGAACGGCGGGGTGCTCGCGGGTTGTCTTCACCGGCAGGCTCGCCATGCAAAGTGCCTCTGAGAGATTCTTCTGTGATGAGACTCGGACCGGGCGGTCATTGAGTGTTGTCCCTTCGCCCGCCGCCGCTGAGAACATCTCATCCCGACTCGGATCGTACACAGCACCGGCCACCATTACGCCGTCTTCCTCAACGCCGATAGAGACCGCGTAGTACGGAAACCCATGCACGTAGTTCGAGGTGCCGTCGAGTGGGTCGATGATCCAGCGATAAGGGGAGTCGCCCTCGTTTCTGTTCAGGCCCTCTTCTCCCAGAAAGCGATGGTCAGAATACTTTCCATGAATGAACTCGAAGATCGCTTTCTCGGAGGCGAAGTCCGCTTCGGTCACGAGGTTCGCAGGACTCTTCTCCCGGGCGGTGAACTTGTCAGCCCATTCGAGCAGGATCGCTCCTCCGATCCGTGCTGCCTTCTCAGCGGTCTCCCGCAACGTCACATGATTCATCGATTCGCACTCACTTCCAATTCAGCGGACGCTGCCAGCATTGCTTCAAGTCGTCAATCGATTCATCCATCAACAGATTTCCCTCAATGGACGTGATCCGCAAGCGATCGCTCTTGGCGACGGCTCCCAGGCGAACAGCCCGACGACCGGTTCGTTGCTCGATCAACTCAGCAAACTGATCAGCGTTTTCTTCGCCCACTTCAACGACGAAGCGCGTGCAACTCTCGGAAAACAGAACCACCGTGTCATTCAGTTTGCCGAACTCGTTTAGCGAGAGATCAGCACCGAGTCCCCCTGCAAATGCCATCTCTGCGATTGCGACTGCGAGGCCGCCTTCGCTCAGGTCGTGACAGCTCCGCACACACTCGGTCGAGATCGCCTCATGCATGGCTGCGAATACCTTGGGGGCATGCTTCAAATCCACCTTCGGCACTTCCCCGCCTGTGACTCCCCGGCAAAGGTTGAAGTGGCTCCCTCCCAACTCGGCTTTCGTCTCGCCCACAAGGAACAGAACGTTCCCCGGCTCTTTGAGGTCCATGGTTACACAACGGCGAATGTCAGTAACTTGTCCGAGGGCCGTGATCAGCAGCGACGGAGGAATCGAGATCGTTTGGTCACCATACGTGAACTCGTTGTTCAACGAATCCTTGCCACTGACGAACGGCGTGCCGAAGGCGATGGCCGTCTCCTGACACCCAAGGGCCGCCCTCACAAGAGAGCCCAGCGTCTCCGGACGCTCCGTGTTACCCCAACAGAAGTTGTCAAGAATTGCGATACGGGACGGATCGGCACCGACCGCGACACAGTTTCGCACAGCCTCGTCAATCGCCGCTGCCGCCATCCAGTAAGGATCGTGATCGCCATAGTGCGGATTCATCCCGCAAGAGATGACAAGCCCACGATTCGACGTCAGGTCGGGTCGCACGACAGCCGCATCCGACGGTCCATCATTCGCCACACCAACGAGTGGTTTGACGACACTTCCCGCCTGCACCTCATGGTCGTACTGCCGGATGATCCACTCTTTTGAGCAGACGTTCAGGGATGAGAGGATCGCCTTCAAAGTGTCAGTGTGATCAGCGCCCGAAGCGTCAGCGAGGGACTCTCCTGAGTGATCGTTAGCGGGGTCCCCTTCCTGACGGTCGGGGCTCTGATAGACGGCTTCGCGAATCACCGGCGGACGTCCATCGTGCAGAAACGCCATGTCTAGGTTGCCGACTTCTGTTCCGTCGTACTTGAGGATCAGCCGCTTCGTGTCAGTGAACTGACCGATGACGGTCGCCTCGACGCCTTCTGATGCACACAATGCTTCGAATTCGTCCCATGACTCGGGCGGCACCGAGAGCACCATGCGCTCTTGAGCCTCGCTGATCCAGATCTCGGTATAGGTCAGTCCGCTGTACTTGAGCGGTGCCTTGTCGAGCCAGACTTCGGCTCCCGTCTCCTCGCCCATCTCGCCGACCGCACTGCTGAACCCGCCGGCACCGCAGTCGGTGATGGCGTTATACAAACCTTTGTCCCGAGCTTCGAGAATCACGTCCAGCAGCATTTTCTCGGTGATCGCATTGCCGATCTGCACCGCACCGCCGGAGAGGTCTTCGCTCTCATGTGTCAGCTCCGCAGAAGAGAACGTCGCCCCGTGAATGCCGTCTCGTCCGGTGCGACCGCCTACAGCGACGATGAAGTCTCCCGGCACGACCCGTTTCTCGCTCATTCCCTTCGGAATCATGGCAACGTTGCCGCAGTAGACGAGCGGGTTGCCGAGATATCGCTCGTCGAAGTACACCGCTCCGTTGACGGTCGGGATGCCCATGCGGTTGCCATAGTCACGCACGCCGGCGACGACACCCTGCATGACGGTCTTCGGATGAAGCACCCCCGGCGGGAGCGAGTCGTGAGGTGTGTCCGGCGGCGCAAAGCAGAAGACGTCCGTGTTGCATACGGGGCGTGCTCCCATGCCGGTGCCGATCGGATCGCGAATGACCCCGCCGATGCCCGTGTTGGCGCCTCCATAGGGTTCGAGTGCGGACGGGTGATTGTGCGTCTCCACCTTGATGCACACGTCCTGTTTGTCGTCGAACGTGACAATGCCTGCGTTGTCCTTGAAGACGCTGACACACCAGTCATCATCACCCAGTTGCTCGCGGATGGTCTGGGTCGCCGCGAACACGGTCTCCTTGAGCATGTTGTCGAAGTGTCGTTCGCCGTTCTCATCCCGATAGGCAATCCGGCCGGCGAGCGTCTTATGCGAGCAGTGTTCGCTCCACGTCTGAGCAATCGTCTCCAACTCGACATCCGTCGGCTCTCGTCCCAGATCCACGAAGTACCGCTGGATCGTCTGCATCTCGGCAAGACTGAGATAGAGTTGTCCGACTTTCGACAGGCGGCTCAATTCTGCATCAGGCAGTTCTCGAATGTGCGTTGTTTGGAGCGAGAACGTGTAGTCACCACCGACCGCGATCGATGTGAGCGGCAACGGACCTCGAATGACTCGCTCGATCGAGTCGTTGGCAAGGACTTTGGTGGCGAGTCGAGAGACGTCCTCCTCAGTCGCATCAGCGTTGACCCAGTACTTGCGGCAGGTGGCGACACGTTCGACATTGAGTCCCAAGTCTTTCAATGCACGTGTCGCAGTCGCGCCAACGTTATCAGTCACACCCGGTTTGAACAAAACATTGATGAGCGTCGCACCGTTCGATGACTCAGCCGGGAGTGGACGGACAACACAGCGTTCGACGATGCCATCAGCGAGCAATGCAGCAGCGGAGGTTGAATCGTTCTGTTCTGTCATCTCACCTTCAATGAGATAGGACCGTGCCGTTCGCACCTCATGGATCGACATCGCACCAACGTCTTTTGCTTCTTCAGCGATGCGACTTCCCTCGCGATCCGTTTGACCTTCCGCCGGATGAATCTCGACTTCCCAGAGCATTGGAGTCCTTCGTTTCCTTCGTTTCCTTCTGTCCACAACAGATGTTAACTGAGGGGACGAACGGAACGAAGGGACGTGAAGGCGATTCGTCTCACATTATGAATGTGCGACAGAATGGGGCTTATTCCGCCAGCTTCTGTCGCTCTTCCCGGGCCTCTGCCAGCAAGGCATGGAGGCCATCCGAGTCCTGTAGTGATGTCAGGTCACGCAACCGTGTCAGACGTTCGATGAACACATCGATCTGTTTGGACACCGGGACGGCGTTCTGCAGAAAGATCCCTGTCCAGATGTTCGGATCGCCAGCGGCGATCCGGGTCGTGTCTCGGAAACCGGTGGCAGCGAAGTCGCGTGTCTCGGTGTCCAGCATTGAAGCGAGTGCAGCGGCAACCGCATGAGGCAGATGGCTTGTGATTGCCAATGCGCGATCATGTTCATCAGGAGACATCTCACGTGTCCGCATCCCAAGCGCTTGCCAGAAGTGGACAACTTTCTGCACGGTCTCTCGGTCATCCTCCGGGCAAGGGGTGATGACGCACAAGCGGTTCTCGAACAAGTCCGCGACAGCGTGCTCCCAACCGGTTTTTTCAGAACCAGCTAGTGGATGCGACCCAATGAAGGTGCTGTTGTTTCGCAATCCACCATGTAAGTCGTGACAGATGGCACCCTTCACACTTCCGGCATCAGTAATGATCGATTTGCGACGAGAGGCACCTGCGATCGCGCGCACATCAGCTGCGATTCGATCGACGGGCGTGCAGACGACCACCAAGTCTGAACTCCCTGTCGCTGCCACATCGACGGACACGATATCGACGAGACCCGACTTCTGAGCTGCCTCCAGACGCTCACGATTGCGACCGATGCCAACAATGTTTCTGGCAATCCCCCTCTGCTTGACGGCGGCTGCGATCGACCCGCCAATGAGTCCGACGCCCACGATGGCGACTTCGTCAAACAAGTGTGGTGAGGGTGAGTTCATGACGACTGCATCTTACGGTCGACGCAGTCCGATTTCCACGAATTCACCCCAACAGTCGCTCGATCGGCGTCCCCTCACACAGGGCGATCGGCCGGCCGATGGGGGTAATAATCTCCTCCTCAGGAGCGACGTTCATTTGTGTCAGAATGGTCGCATACAGGTCGGGGACCTGAATCGGATCGTGAGGACCTGTGTGAGATGTCGAAGGTTTGTTTTGCTCTTGAGCCCCACGATCGGGATCGGTAGTACCGATGATGACCCCTGATCGTAGTCCTCCTCCGCCCACAACGCAGGAGAATCCCTGCGGCCAGTGATCCCGGCCATCGAGAGGGTTGATCTTGGGGGTGCGGCCGAATTCACCAATGCAGAGCACGATGGTCGATTGCAACAGGTCATGCTCTTCCAGGTCCTGCACCAGCGCAGCAAAGGCGGGATCGAGTTGGGCACACTGGATTTCATGTCCCTCGAAGTTGTTAGCGTGTGTGTCGAATCCCTGTAGCACCACCTGGATCGAGCGTACGCCCTGTTGCACGAGCCGTCGGGCAACAAGACATCCGCGGCCAAAGCGACTGTCACCGTAACGGTCGACTACAGCCTTTGGTTCATTTTCGATCTCGAAGGCCTTGAGTTGTTCCGATGTCATCATGGTCAACGCTCGCTCGATGACGTGTTGATGGAGCGTGTCATCGACCTGTCGCTCGCGTCCCTTGCGGAAGGTCCGAGAGACGACCTCAAGGTTGGTGAGCCGCCGTTCCTGTCGTTCATCGTTGACCGACTGACGCATGTTACGGATGTTGCGACCCGGGTCATAAATGCGGAAGGCGTCGTATTCGTCGCCCAGATAACCTCCGCGAGGGACCACGAACCCGTCGCCAGTGGCGAGTGAGACGTGCATCGGGATCTCAACATTGTCATCCGGACGTTGGGAAGCGAGGATCGAGCCGAGCGAGGGATGCACGACGGTCGTTTCGGGCCTGTAGCCGGTCTGCACGAAGTAGGTTCCGCGTTCGTGATCCCCCTCCTTGGAGACGAGTGAGCGAATCACCGACAGATTGTGCATCTGCTCAGCCATCTGCGGCAGATGATGAGCGATCTGAAGATCAGGGTTCGTGGTCGCGATGGCACGCGTCGGTCCGCCATGCTTGGACTCCGGGTGCGGGTCCCATGTCTCCAACTGGCTGGGCCCACCCGCCATCCAGAGCGTGATGAGGGAACGGGGACGCTCGGTCCCTCGTTGTTCGGCTGCCCGGAGATCGAGCCCTGGCAGGAGAAACGACACGCCCAGTCCACTCGCCAGCCTGAGGGCCTCACGACGGGAGATGTCTTGTGAGAAGAGCGAATTCATGACTGCCTCGATTCAGAATTCGGGGGAGTTGAACAGGGCCCAGTAGATGTCTTGCACCACGCCCTTTTGATGACCTTCTTCTCCCTGCAACTGAGGGAGAAAATGGGCCGATTCCTCAGGAGTAGGTCGACGAGTCAGACAGGCGAGGAAGCAATTCTCCAGCAGCTTCTCCGGAGTCGATGAGTAGCCTGCGATCCGACCTGGAGCGGAGAAGGCTTCCTCGGAGGTCATTTCTCTGGCGAATTTGCCGTTCATGCGGAGCAGGGCCTGCGAGATGGTGCCCGCCCGATCCTCCAGTTCATTCTCGCCGAGGTCGCCGTATTCGTTGACAAACTCCTGCTCGCTGATGAAGCGGCGAAAGCGAACAAACAGATGGGAGTTTTGATCGATCGTTTTGATCGAGTTGGCTTGCAGGATAGCTCCGACGACTTGTTCGGGCCGGCGTCGGGTGATCGGGAATACAGCCCAGGATTGTCTGGCGGCATCGATCTCATATGAGTCATCCGTAGTTGCGATCGAATCCATGCGGAAGGACCGAGTCGCCGTGATGACCTGAATCAATCGACGCAGATCGCAGTTGTGCTCGCGAAAATCGCGGCCAAGGATGTCGAGCACACGTGTGTCGTCCGCGTACTCCTCCTGCTCCGGACTGGGGAGGTCATCGACGTGTCGATCGCTGAGGAACGGTCGTCCGAACAAGAGTCCCCAGACCCGGTTTGCGATGGCGCGCTCGAATCGCTTGTTCTTGGGGTGCGTTACCCACACTGCGAGTCGGTCCCTGCGGCTGCCTTCAGTCCCCAGCCACTCCGAATGAAACGGAACGGCTGGATCAATCAGCCGTTGTTCCAGGGTCTCGCGATCTTCAACGAGATACTCACCCTCGCTACTGCTGACTGAGAGCCCATCTGGCGTGCGCCGGGCGATGTAGTGTGGCTCCAGTCCCTCGGCACTCTCATCCGAGTCCTTGAAGAGCCACAACGAGTCATCCCTTACGACCTTGATCGCAGCAAACTTTCGCAGATTATGATCGTGCTCTCTGAACGTCTGGCGGAGTTCTTCGGTGACGTCGCCGTCAACAAGCAGTGACGCCGATTCTGAGGGAAGGTCAAACAGGTGCCCCGGCTCGTCTTGCAGCCCGGCGAGCGTGAGTCCGACTTGTCCGTAATGGGCAGCGAGTCCCTCAAACTGATCCTGCGTCCACGTGTCATACGGATGATCGTGACACTGAGCACAGTCAATGCGTTGACCAAGGAATGCGCGAACCGTGCGTGCGGTCAGTTTGTTTTCGTCGAAGTCGTCATTGGCGAATCCAGCAGTGAGGAAGTTGACTTGTCCCTTGCCGGTCCAGACTCCGCGGCCAGCGATCATGTCACGCACGATGGCATCGTAGGGTCGTCGTTCCTCCGGGGCGGATGGTCGCAGTTGCTCTCTGAGCCAATGCGTAAACCGATCTCGACGGAAGATGACAAACTGACCTTCCTCCACACCCACGAACGATCGAGCGAGACGTTCTGCGAAGTAGTCCGAGAACCGTGTGTCGTCAAGCATCATGGCCGTCCATCGAGACAGACGGTCAGACCGTTCGTCAGCTTCGAAGAGTCGGATCTCTTCCAGCGAGGGAATCGTGCCGTGCAGCGCGAGTGACAGACGACGAAGCACCTGCAAATCGTCAGCAGCCGGGGCAGGGGAGAGGCCCTGTTCTTCCCAGCGTCGTTGCAACTCGTCATCGACCGCCTGAACGGCCGCTGAAAACTCATCCATCGAAGCGGGCATCGTGACCGCTTGCTCCTCACGCACAGCGGTCGAAGAGGCGATCGCGGTGAGCAGAGCGACGCCCAGGATCACGAACAGCGGCGGCAGGAGGCGTTTGATCTTCATGTCACGTGTCACTTGCTTCGTGAATGAGATACCAATCTTACCATATTGTCGGGTTGGCACACGATCGGCAGTACACGACACTACCTGACTGCGAATCACCACGTTTCAAGAATTCGCCTGAAACCTGGGTGAGAGATGATCGGTACTGAGTCATGACGGCAGCCAATGAACACGATCGGATGCCACACGCCACTGCTGCCTCAGGCCGTTCAGAAACGGAAGAGCCGATGGGAGAGACATTCTCACTCGCGTCTGCAGGACCCGTCGTTGAAGAGTGGGTTCAAGAATCCGTCAACGTTGAGGTGGCGAACGTCGCTGAGCGTGATGGGTCGGGCGAGGAGATCCCCGTCGAACTGCGACTCCCGACGTTTCCCGTTCCGTGGCGACATCCAATCCGCGCGACCATATGGACCGTCCGATCGCTGTTCGGGTTAGTGAGCCTGTTGCTGTTGCTGGCAATTGTCGCTGCGATTCCGATCGTCAACTTTGTGGCTCTTGGCTATCTGCTGGAGGTCGAGGGCCGCGTAGGGCGCAGCGGACGGATGAGAGACGCGTTCCCATTGATGGCTCTCGCTCCCCGGTTCGGCTCGATCATGTTGGGAGTCTGGCTATGGCTCATCCCCTTGCGGTTGCTCGCAGGCGCTGCGTCCGATGCAAGGCTCATCGATCCGGGGTCGTCATCGGATATGACTCTGCATCTCGTGTTGAATGTGATGTGGGTGTTGGTGACCGTGCATCTCTGCCTCGCGTTGGCTCGGGGCGGGTCGTTGAGTTGCTTCTTCCGACCGATCAAAAACGCACGTTGGCTCTGGCAGAGATTGAAAGCGGGAGACTATCTCGATATGGCGTCTCGTCATGTGCGATCGTTCGTCTCGGGACTGCAACTCAAGCATCACTTCTGGTTGGGGCTACGAGGCTTCATCGGCGGGCTGGCCTGGCTGTTGATTCCGACGGCGATCTTCGCTGTGAATGATGATGCTGACGGTCCACAGGTGGGGGCGGCGATGATCGGTGGATTCTTGCTGGCCATGACTCTCTCGTGGATGCCCTTCCTGCAAGCACGGTTTGCGACGGAACAGCGATTACGGTCGATGTTTCATCTGCGAACGATTCGGAGGTTGTTCAAGCACGCGCCGCTCGCGTGGTTGCTGGCAATCGCCGTGGTGTATGTCCTCGCGTTGCCGCTGTACCTGCTGAAAGTGGCGTTGCTGCCACAGGATGCCTACTGGCTAATCACGCTGATCTTCATTGCCAGTATCTATCCGGCGAAGGTCGTCGCCGGCTGGGCCTATCATCGCGCGGTTCAGCGAGAAGCAGCGGGAGAGCTGTCGTGGTGGGTGTGGCGATGGCTGGCACGTCTGGGCATGGTCCCGCTGCTGGGGGCATTCGCGTTCCTGCTTTATTTCACACAGTTCATCGGAGCACATGGCTCAGCGGGACTGTTTGAGCATCACGCGTTTCTGCTGCCTTGGCCCGGACAACCGGGGTAAGGTCGATAACAATCCGTCGGTCGATCAACCTCCGATATTCTCGACGTTGACCTCGCTTCCAGACTCTTCCCGCAGAGCAAGGATTTGGTCGCTGCAATTTGTTCTCGGGCCAAGCAGGACCTGTTCGTTCTCTTCCAAGCCGGAGAGCACCTCGACGCCTGTGTCAGACAGCATGCCGAGCTCGATTTCACGATGCTCGATTCCGGAGGGTGTCTCGATAAATACGACACGACGACCTGAAATGTCCACAACAGAGGTCGGCGGAATGTGCAGGCAATCGGGACGTTCGTCGATTTGGATTTCGACCTTTGCGTTTAGCCCCGGTTTCAGGTTCTTGAGTTGCTCGGAGGTTCCGTCGATTCGAATAGTCACGTCATACCCTCTCAAGTCAGAATTGTAACCCGTCCCCGGTGTGGGCACATTGGCGACAGTGACGACTTCTCCATTGAGTAGCAATTGGGGAAACGCATCCAACGTAATTGTTGCCTTGAGACCTGTGGAGACACCTGCCATGCGTGACTCGTGGATACGAACGTTGACCTCAAGCTCCTCCAGATTGGGGACTCGCACAACTTCCTGCCGAAACCGAACGGTTTCGCCTTCGAGGATCTCGTTACGGATGCTGCCTTCATTAGCGTAGATAATCTCGCCGGTGACGGGGGATCGGATCGTACAAGCAGCGATGTTGTTTCTCATGCGCTCGGCGAAGTCCTCATGGTTCCTGAGTTGGGATTCTCGTTGTTTTACGAGAATCTCTCGGTTCGCCAGCGCTAACTCCGCGGTCTTTTGAGTCCGCGCCAACTCACGTTTCGTCTCAGCGGTGAGCGATTCGAGTTCAGCCAAATCTCGATGGTAGGTGTACTCGACGAGCACCTCCAACTCGAGTCGAGCTTTTTCAAACGCCTCTTCGTATTTGAGGACGGCCAGTCGCTGTTGCTCGACGTCGGTTGGGCTTAAGTACCCCTTCTTCGCCATACGGGTCACGTACTCATACCGCTCTCGTGCCCGGGTCACATCCTCTTCTGCGAGCGCGACAGCCCCCTCGGCTTCCTTCTTCTGTTTGGGAAAGTCGCCCTCGATGAATTTTTTGAGGTCAAGGTCAGCCAGCCGTTCAGCGAGTCTTGCAGCGGCAAGTGCGCTGGCGTTCTCGAGTTTCTGCAACTCGACGACTTCTTGCGCCTGAATCAGCGCAGCCTTTGCATTGATCGTCAGGATCTCTCGCTGCTTCAGTTTCTCGACGAGATCCGAGGAATCGAGTTCGACGACGACGTCCCCTTTCAGCACCCATTCTCCCTCGGGAATGAGATTGATGATCGTTGTTGCCCTGTCGCATTCACTCGCGACGACGAAGTTATCAGCGCTATCAACACGCCCCTCCTCCTTGAGCGTCGCGTGAAGTGGGCCTCGTTTTACCGGGACCGTCAGGATGTTCGCGGATGTGACGGAACGAGGCGACGTGCGTGGCGGAATCGGAAACGTCGTGGCGCAACAGACGATCAAGGTGAGGCCGGCTGAAAGTACCACGAAAGGTTGTTTCACTCGACGTTCAGCACTTCGAGCCGTTTCGCCTGAGAGCCGTGTCCAGTGGTCCGTCATGACATTGGACTTTCTCGTTGTCAGCCGACGCGGGAGGGATGCGCAGGTGACCTATTGGGAGGGATGACGATTGTTTGAGTGAGCACAGATGGCCCACACTGCGACGGTCAACGCTGTGGATGCGTTGGATCCGAAGCAATCGTGGTGAGGTTTTCCGATGATCTCAATAGACCAACGTAAAGGTCCGTCAAGAATAAACATCGCTCATCGATCCGTCCAGAGCGGTTGGAATCACGGCCTGCCGGCCAATGAAACCCGAATGCCCATGCGAATGGTCCGATCGCAACGGTCGGTTGGGGCACAAGGGTTGATCCCTCGTGTGAACACGGTGACGGTACGCTTTGGCTGAACTCGTGGTCGTTCGTTTTTCAGTCAAGGAATCGATTCGTTCGCATCAAAGCTTGGTAATCGAGGAGCTTCCCATTTGACTCCCGCATCCGCTCCGTCGATTGCTCCGTTGACCGCTGGATTCTCCTGTTCTGCATCCCGGAATAACTCCAGGTCTTCACGAGTGATTCTTGCAAACGGCAGGCCGGGCTGGGCATTGAGCAGTGGCCCAAACGCTCGGCGGATTGGCCCCCGCCCACGATTCCATCGATCATCGAACTCGTCGCGATCAAGGTTACGTGATCGTCCGGGCGTCACGATTTGCCAGACGGGCTCTCCGGCAGAAAAACTCGGTCCATGCAGGAACGTTGCCTGATCGGACCACTCAAGGCGATCTTCAAAGTCATGGAGATCGAACTCGCCCTGCATCCGAATGAGTGGCACCGACGAGGAGATCGCAATCACACTGTCGTCTGCATCGACGGTCAGCTTTGGGACAGAGTGGTTCGAATTGACTTCAAATCGGGCCATCCCCGATCCCAGCCATGCAGTCACCTGTTTGATTTCCAGATTGACTGCTAACGCTTCATTCATATCGGTGCCGACGGTGGTCTGATCCGTACCCTCGATGCGGATCACTGTTCCTTCAAGTGCGACCGCGACGTTTGTCAATCGAATGTCGGCAGGATCGACATTGTGATCGAGAATCAGGTCCGAATGTCCTCGGAAGAAGCAGTCTGTCGCGTTGACCTGCACCGAAGGAGGAGTGATTCTGTCGAAGCGTCCCACTGGTTCCGAAAGTTCGACGATCGCAACAGAACGAGTTTCGGCGTTCTCGACGGTGACTGACACACCACGTAAGGACAACTCTTTCGCGTCATTCAAAGCGATCACGTTCCATTGCTGAATGTCCAGATCAGCGGAGACGTCCAACTGAATATCAACGTTGTAGATCTCAAGGGAACCGTGCGACACCTCGATCATGCTGACTGTCTTGCCTTGTCGTCCAAGCCGCCATTCAGCGGGGGCAGAGAACCGAAGCGTCGGACGATGGCCCTCTGCCTGACGGATGAACAGTCGTTTGCCGCTAACAACAAGCGGTGTCTGCACGTCCGCAGATTCTCCGTCGAACGCAAGTTCGATCGAAGCATCCGTCGGTGCGTGGGTGCAAGCCGCTTCAAGGGTCGGGTAGGACCCTCGCTGGACCCCATTGACCACAACGATAAAGGGATCTTTGGAAACCGTCGGCGGAGATGTGATTCCGGCATTCGCATCCTCTGGGACAGGCCAGCCTTTCCCCTCCTGATGACTTGGCGTCGCGACACGAGTCGGTAAATCCTGAAGACCGTTGATGTCGAAATCGCTCAGGTCACCTTCCAGGTTGTTACCAGGGCGTGATGTGATGGGAAGTGGAATTTCGTTCGGCGAGTCGAGTGGCACCGGACCGAACGGAGCCTCTTCAGGTCCCCCCGTAATGAGGCTCGATAAAATGCCTGACTCGGGCTCAACGACGTTCGAGGTTGTGTTGGAGAAGGGGGCGACTGGTCTACCATCGACACCGTTCGTCGACGGATCTTGGTGGTTAACAGCCAAACCCTCGTCGTTACCAGGAACGATTCTTCTCGATGCCGGTGGTGATGACTGATCCGCCATGCTCTCCGACGAATTCTCGACGACAGTCTCTTCGTCGGTCGACTCAACAGTGTCGACATTGGGTAACAGAGCGACGTTGGTATCGGATCGCTGTGTGTAATCGATGGCAAACACGACGATCAGGAGAAATGTGGCTGCCACAATCCAACTGCCGTAGTTCTTCCACAAGTCCCATCCATCCGTGCGTCTTGGCCTGACCCAGATCTCTCCTTCGTTTTGCACGGGTCGCAGGCCACAGCGATGGGCCATCAGTTTGAGGTCATCAATCAGTCGTTCAGGGGTCGCGTAGCGATCATTTGGTTCGCTGGCCATCATCTTGCGGACAACGGCCGAGAGTTCAGGAGGAATCCGTGGGTTCCTTTCGGATGCGTCGGGAATGCCTTTGGCCTGATGGTCGAGCAGTTTCTGCAGCATCGTCCCCTTTGGATAGGGAGGTTCGCCCGTCAGCATATGAAAGAGCGTGCATCCCAACGAGTAGATGTCGCTCCGAACATCGACTTTTTTGGGATCTTTGGCTTGCTCGGGAGAGATGTAGTCGAACGTTCCAAGCGTCGTGCCGTCGACAGTCAGGTCGTTCGTGGCTTGAGGGTCCCGTTTCCGCGCGAGCCCCAAGTCAACGAGTTTGGCGCGTCCCGCGGGAGTAATGATAATATTGGATGGCTTGATGTCGCGATGGACAACACCCGCAGCATCGGTGTGTCGCAATGCTTGAGCAACCTGCAATGCGTAGTTGACCGCATCCGCTGGGGGAAGGAGTCCTCGACGTTCGATCAACTCCTTGACATTGCCGCCGTGCACGAATTCAAAGGCGATGAAGGACAGCCCCTGATCTTCTCCAAAGTAATATACCCGCGCGATGTTGTCGTGATCCATGCGCGCGGCCGATCGGGCTTCGTTGCGGAAGCGTTCAATGGAGCCCAGATCATGTGATTGAGTAGGTGAGAGGACCTTCAATGCAACGACGCGGTCCAGACGCGTGTCGACGGCACGGTAGACCGCTCCCATGCCTCCACGACCGATCTGTTCCTCGACACGAAAGTGTCCGAGTTGGCAACTCGTGATCGACGTCTCAGGATGACTCCCGTCAGTTTCATCGGGTTGTAACTGGCACCAGAGTTCAACAGCCGATTGAGCCTCCGGCTGGAATGGAGACATTTCAAAGGACGAATCCTTCTGGCTCGAAAAAGAATCTCCCCGTTTCGGCAACGGTTTGACAAATGCCAAGGACGAGCCTTGGAGCGACGCTGATCGAGATGAGCCGTCTGTGGTCATAGGGCAAAACAGATCGACACCATTCAAAGCGATCCAGATCGATATCGTCAGTCAGTGAAGGAAGGCGTCAGGGGCCAACGACCTACAAAGGATACGACGCTGTCGTCTCAAGTGCCAAACATTTCGTCGACATCTGATTGAATTGATTCCAGGTATCTGCGCGTTTTTTTGCACAAATTTCGAGCGTATTCGTCGCTTTGGAGGAGAGCTGCGACAGCCTCTCGGACCGCGACATCTGAGACGGAGTCTTTTTGGTCAGGGCTGCTGGCTTTTCGTGCCAAACGTCTGAGGGACTGAGCCTTCGGGATGAACCCGCGGCCGAGGTGATCAGTCAGCTCGCGTGTGAGCTTTTCGACGTCCTTGAGCTTTTCCCTTAATGGGATTTGTTCGAGTGAGTCGCCTGCCATGTTATTCCTCAAACACGTCACCCACCGGAGATTGTCGACACCGTCTTACGATGAGATCCTCAATCGGGTGAGACACAACCATCCTTGACATCACTTATTAGACCGACTCTCATCGACGAACGTCAAGCTGTGATCGTGGATCGGGGTAGTGCCGACGCGATCCGTCTTTCGAGTCAGGCCAAAATACGAGTGGGGCAGATGAGAATCCTCGTCATCGCTGATATCCACTCAAATTGGCATGCCTTGGATGCAATCCGGGAGCCGTTCGATGCCTGTCTGTTCGTCGGCGATATAGTGGATTATGGAACCGACCCGGTCCGTTGTATCACCTGGGCGAAAAACCACGTGACAGCTGGGATTCGGGGAAATCACGATCACGCTGTTGCCCAGCGGATCACGGCTCGCGGCGGACGAGGGTTTCGGCGGCTTGCAGCAGCCACGCGCCCCTTGCAATGGGATCTGATTGATCAAAAACGTCTGAAGTATTTGGCCCGCCTCCCGGTCACGCAGCACGTTGAGGTCGGTGGATTATCGTTTTTTCTCGTCCACGCCACGCCACGAGATCCTATGGATGAGTATCTGACAGACGATATCGACGCATGGAACGATCGGCTGCAAACGGTCAAAGCCGACTTCGTTTGCGTGGGGCATACGCACATCCCTTGTCATCTGCAGTTGAACGACAAGCAACTCCTGAATCCCGGCAGTGTCGGACAACCCCGCGACGGCGACCCGCGAGCAGCTTATGCGATCATCGAAGATGGCAAGGTCCATCTCAGGCGTGTCGAATACGACATCGACGCGACGTTGGAACAGATGCGCAGCACCGGCATCGATGAGTGGGTCGTTCGCCTCAACGAGCAGGTATTCCGTAGCGGCGGCAACATCTCACGAGATGAAATGGAGAGCATTCGCTGAAGACATGCGATCTGCTCATTGGACATACTGTTAGGCGATTGCTGTTGAGCGAGACCGTCGAGTTCGGGTCACTGAAATCGACGGCCTTCTCGTCCCTCCTGTGTCAGCTCATCGTTTTCAACGACATCCCACGGCCGGATGTCCAGCCGCCGAGTTTTCGTCGCCCAATTGGCATCACCGTACTTGGGAAGGAACTGGTCCAGCCGATGGAGTTTCTGTTCCACCGTCGGTTCAAGTGCGTCGGCTCCCGGTGGTCGACCCCAGATGACTTGAGAACCTGCGCTCGTCAAGAGTCCCAGCGTCACATCGTCCAGAGTTTTGGCCGGTTGTGCCGGGCCAAGCACAGCGATGGCAGCCATTCCGAACGTTTCCCATGCTGACGAACGCTCCTGTGTCGTGGTAAGGGCTACAGCCAAACGGGCTGCTCCGAGGACAGCTTCGTCACCCCATACGGTCCCGGCTGGCCCGATCGGGAGTGAATGAACCTGTGTCAGGATCGGAAAACGCTCAGCATCCGCGGGGGCGAAGTCCGATGGTGGCAGCAAGATGCCTTCGCGATCAACCGGATACAATCCCCCACGTTTCGTTCTCACCATCAACACGGGCGTACGATACTTCATTTCAATGTTGATGGTCTCCGGACCGGTCTTCGCGACCGAGATGACTTCAGCGACCCAGGGGTGCCGGGAAAATGCAACCGCCAGATTCTCGACAAGTCGGTCATCGAGAACAGGAAGGGGGTCGGGCAGATCACTCTTCTCCTGAACCTTGGAGACCAAGTCTGGGGGCACCCAACGACCCGAGGGCGTCACGCTGATGTTTGTCCAGGAAATCTGGTATTCCGGACGACTTCGCAAATCAGGCATCTGCCGCGTGATCTCTGGCCAGAACATGACCGTACTGAGAATTAAGGCGAACGCAAGCAGATGGAATGGCCTCCAGATCGTCGTCAACAACCGGGAAACCCGTGACGGTTGAGGCTTCGCCCGATCAGACGTCTTCGCCTTGGTTTTCGGCGGGTTGTCCGGAGGCATGGGTGTGTCGACGGGAGGGTGACTCGAATAATTGGCGTGCGGCGCACAGGTGCCGCACAGATGACCTAACCCTCATCGTCAGACGTCACGGGCTTGGTCGACAAAACGTCACCCCGCTTGTCTTATAGGAAGCGTGCTTGGTTCATTCGCCCGGTCATGCGATTTGTGCGGACCGAACAGCTTGCGTTTCACGCACGACCGGACTGCACGCTCGCACAGTTCGGCGAATGACCAGCCATGTCGCTCTGCCGCTTTGGGGACGAGGCTGTGGTCCGTAAACCCCGGCACAGTGTTGACTTCCAGTACCCACGGCTGGCCCAACTCGTCGACACGCAGGTCCACTCGAGCGATTCCTCGTGTCCCGACTGACCGCGCTGCCGCAGCTCCAGTTTCTTCGATACGGAGCCTCGCTGAATCCGAGACATCCGGGTCGAGGCAGTACCCGGTTCTGTCGTCCTGATATTTGGCGTTGTAGTCGTAAAATGTCTGTTGTGGCTCGATTCGGATCAGTGGCAGTCGCTCCTGGTCGAACAGGCCGAGAGTCCACTCCGTTCCGTCAACCACTCGTTCCAGCAGCCCAAAGGGGCCGTGTTCAAAGCAATCTTCGGCTGCTCGACGCAACTGATCCGGACCATCAACGAACGTGACCCCTAAACTCGACCCGGAGGCGTCCGGCTTCATGACCAACGGATATCCCAGTTGCTGAGCTGTCTCACAAAGCTGCCGATAGGAATCGGAAACGTGGATGAGACGATACGCAGGCGTCGGAACGTCGCACGCAATAAACCGCTCCTTGGAGGCTGACTTGCTGAACGCCATGCGAGACGCAGTCGCATCGCTTCCGGTAAACGGCACGCCCCATGCCTGTAAGATATTCTGCACGCAACCATCTTCACCAAACTGGCCATGCAGGGCGATGAACGCAGCGTCGTATCGAGGCCAATCTACCGATTCCAGCGGTGTTTCGGCGGGGTCGACTGATAGCACTCGGTGTCCCCGATCAGACAATGCCGTAGCTACAGCCGTACCACTTTGCAGGCTGATCTCTCGCTCCGCCGAGTCACCGCCGTAGAGGACCACGATCCGGAGCGGATCGAGGGAATGAATCACATGCTTTGTCACGGCTCGCCTCCCTGCTGCCGAGGTACTTCAAGATTCTGAGCCGAGGATTAGAGCATCCACGAGGGATCAGAGATAGATCAACCCGGTTATTCAGGTGCCGTGCGGACTCCCGCTTGTGCTTTGGCCAGCTCCAGCGTCAACTCTTCGACGATTTGCGGGTGGTCGTCCCAGAGATTGGTGGTTTCCCCCAAGTCGTCGTCCAAGTTGTACAACTGGCCTTCCGGTCCTTGATCAGCGTCCGTCGAACGAGTGAATCCGCCCGATCCTCGTGTGGGAATCAGTTTCCACGGTCCCTTGCGAAACCCCAGCACCTCTTTTGATGATTGGGAGATCAGTGTCTTCCGGAGCGTGGTCCGGTCCGGGTGGTCCACAAGAGCAGGCAGAAGGTTCACGCTGTCAAGGCCTTCTCCCTTGGGAAGAGTTGCATTGAGGATGTCGGCAAACGTGGCCATCAGATCGACGTGGCAGATTAATTGGTCGCTCATCGTTCCAGCTGTGACCGTTCCCGGCCAGCGAACGATGAACGGCATGCGATGTCCCGCCTCCCACGCGTCTCCCTTCATACCTCGGAGCGGACCGGTCGAAGCGTGGTCGAACCTCTCGGTATCGTGCGGATACCACACCGGCCCGTTATCGCTCGTGAAGATCACCAGCGTCTCATCAGTCATTTCATGTCGATCGAGAGCGTCGAGTACGCGCCCAATGCAATCGTCCACCTGCTGGGCGAAGTCGCCGTACATCCCGGCTCCGCTCTTACCGGAGTATTCCTCCGTCGGTAGCCAAGGCGTGTGAGGAGCGGGAAGCGCGAAGTACAGGAACAGACGGTTCTCAGAATTCGAGTCCGCATAGGCGTCGATCACTGCGACAGCCTCGTCGGAAAAGCGAGGTAACACATCAATGTGACGAAAACCGGGGGCTAGGGCTCCTTCGCGCCAGAAGGCTCCCTGGATGGGAGTCCAACCTTCTTCAACACTATTGTTGGCAGCGATCATTCCCGTCGGAGGAGCGACCGGCAGACGATCACGGAGATAGTAGTATGGCGGAATGTCGAGGGATCGCGGAATGCCGAAGTAGGAGTCGAATCCGTTATCGACCGGTCCACGGCGGTGTTCCTCGCTGATGTCATCGAAGTCGAACCCAAGATGCCATTTGCCCACCATTTGCGTTTCGTAACCTTGGTCTCGCAGCAACGAGGCGATAGTGGTTCGTCCCCGATTGATCCTCGGTTTGTGTCGTTCGACATTGGGCATGCGGAACGGGTAGCGGCCGGTCATAAGCCCGTATCGCGTCGGAACGCAGACAGCGGCCGGAGAATGAGCATCCGTAAAACGCATACCCTCGGCTGCGAGCCGGTCGATGTGTTTTGTGGTGATCTTCGAGTTGGGGTTGTAGCAAGTCGGGTCGCCATACCCCATGTCGTCCGCCATGATCAGCACAATGTGCGGCATTTTTGCTTCAACGAGTGTTGAAGCGAAACACACGACAAGGCAGGCAGAGTAACGGAGAAACATCAAGAGCATGTGGTGACACCTGCGAGTGATCGGGAAGTTGCGGAGAGTGCCCGGGACGTCAGTATGTATGAGAACCATCATGACGGTCAAATCTCCGAGCGGTTCTGTGTTGCCCCAACTGCGGATGCCTTCTTCGTGCGCTACCCCCTCTCTTTTCAGTGCTCCCGACCCACGTGACGTATGTGATTGTTTTGTTCCTGCTCAGCTAAAATCGCCCGAATGCGATCGGCTTCACCTTCCTCACCAAGGTTCTCGACGCAGGTGAGCAGTAGTGGGTACACGTTGAGTGCTCTACGCGGGAAACGCTTCTCTTCGCCTCGCCTTTGCGCAAGTCTCTGTGCATCTTCGTCGTAGCGGTTCAGGATTGTTTGCAGGACCGTTCTCGCTGCGTCGAAATCTTCCTCTGCCATCAACTGCTTGACTCGGAGGAATTCGATGACCTGTTCCATTCCTCTGAAGACGTGATCCATCTCCGGGAGGGTCTTGGCCGCAGAGTCATTGAACGCGACGACCTGATCGAAAAACTCGCGGGCTTGTAACACCTTGCCCTGAGATTGCAACAAGCCTGCAAGTCGCATGTTCAGATAGAGATGCGACATGACGTAAGCCGGGACGCGTGGTTGTTGCTGAATCAGTCTCTCCGACACGTGCAATGCCTCCCGGAGATCTCGTTCGACTTGTGAGGCCAGCTCTTCCTGTCGGATTCCTCCGGTTGGGATCGCATCTCGATCGTCGACTTTGTGCCCAAAGTGCTTCCATTTGCTGTAGCTCTGCCCGTAGGCCTCGCTGAGCCGGAACAAATAGTCCGGTTTGTCGGGATAGGACTCGACAAGTTCCTTCAGAAGAGCAATCGCTTCAAGTCGCTGTTCCTCGTTGTCGTCCGTCTGACCGGGGACATGGCGTGACGACTCGAGGTGACATTGGGCAAGCCAGAATCGATACTCGGGAGTCGATGGAGACTCAGAAGCCAACTCGGTGAACAAGTCGGTGGCTGTACGAAGATGCTGCAGGTCGTCCGCGGTTCGTCCAAGATCAGGTCGGCGGCCGCGTATCCCTTGATTCCTCCAAGAGTCGGGGGGCGGACGAAGTGTTTCGGGCCGATGGTCGTGACCCCTCGTGCTGACCCCACGGCTGTCCATGACTCGGCGTACAGTGTCTCGATCCGTGCGTGGCCCAGCGGAGCCTGGACCAAATGGCCATCGCCCCAGCAAGTAATGAGTACGTGCAAGCTCGAATCTCTCCTCCGATTGGCCAAGGTGATCCTCCAGCAGCGTCAGTGCTCGTGTGTGGAATTCGCGTGACTCGTTGTGCATGCTGTGCCAAGGAGTGGAGATCCCAAGTCCGTTGTAGAGCTTGGCGAGTCGTAAACGTGTCTCAGGATCGTCCGGAGAGGTCTCGGTTGATTCATACATTTCGATGCCACGCCTGAACGCCGCTTCGGCATCAGACCATTGGTTCAGCCGCAGATGAAGTTCGCCGGCTCGCAGATCGGCCTTCGCAGCGTAGTCCCGAAAGCGATCGTCTGTTCCTGCGACGTCTGCCAGTTGATCGAAGGCCGACCTCACTTGCTCAAGCAGGGAGGCCGTCTCCGTTGAGATGGCAGGCACGGTCGCCGGCTCATCGGAGTCTTGCTCATCCTCATCAAGTTGGATTGTTGCAGCCAGTTCGTCCGAGACGAATGATTGCCCCAACGAGTCGAAAGCCTCGAACGCGATATCAGCGATTCGTTCCGCATTGTGTCGTTCGGTGACAGCCTTGGTGCGTTCTGCATCGGCTGCCTCCCGCAGAGCTTGCTCATGAACATAGCCGGCGGAAGTGAGCCCTACGGTGAATATCAGCAAGGCGGCGAGGGCGCTCGAGAGGGTGGCAACGACGGGATTGCGTCGGCACCAGCGCCAAAGTCGTTCGACGGCTGACGTCTGCCTGGCTCGAATAGGTTTGTCGTCCAAAAAGGCCTGAAGATCGGCGGCCAAAGCCCCGGCTGACTGATACCGCTCTTCCGCCTCGAAGGCGACGCACTTGAGAACGATTGTGTCCAAGTCTCGCGGGAGATGCGATATCCGCTTTCGCAGCGATGGCAACTCGTGCGGCGTCAGCTTTCGGGCCATCAGTTGCTGTCGATTTGTCTCCACATAGGCAGGACTGACCGATAACATTTCGTATATCGTAAGGCCCAAACTGTAGATATCGCTGCGAGCATCTGACTCGCCCTGATATTGTTCGGGAGCCATGTATCGCAGCGTACCGAGGATGTTACCGCTGCAAGTGACTTCCTCCGCTTCGAGCACCTTGGCGAGCCCGAAATCAGCGATCCACGCGGTGCCGTCGGTGTCGAGAAGAATGTTGGCCGGTTTGATATCGCGATGCAGAGTACCTTGTGAATGGGCGTATTGCAGACCGGATGCGATCTGCACGCCAACACGGGCGACGTTTCTCCAGTAGCGTCTGCCGACACCAGTCCGGCGAGCCGCCGGAGAGGGCGACGCGATATCGACGTGAGTGCCACTTGCTGTTTTTGATGCGGCCGAAAGGATGTGGGAAGCGTCAGTGTTGTCAGACAGGACGTACCCGCTCAGCGGGCCAAGTGTCTGCGACTCATCGTCGCGGAGGATGAGGCTGCTCGACACAGACTCACGAGAAGGACCCGGTTTTGGGGCCTTAAGCACAGATTCTTGAAGTGCGCCCGAGGAGTCTTGAACAGTGCCCACACCCGAAACACCACGTTGGTTGACACCCACCGACGTTGAATTTGATAGCTCTCCGGAAATCATCACGGCAGCCAACTCTCCGGCCGAAACTGATGACGTCCCGCTACTTGCCGAGGTGTGATCAGGCGTGAGATTTCGGCTCATATGAGCCAACTCGGCGAGCACGGAGTCGAGACCGAGACCCTGGATGCGCTGCATTACGTAATAGCGATGGCCATCCTGCTCGCCCACGCCGAAGACGGGTACGATATTCGTGTGGTGCAGTTGAGCGGCTGCTCGGGCTTCTCGCTCAAAGCGTCGTGCCTGCTGTTCGGAATGGACGGCGCCGGCATTCAAGACCTTCAATGCGACCAGCCGTTGCAGCGAGTGTTGGACCGCCTCATACACCACACCCATGCCGCCACGACCGATCTCGCGGACAATTTCGAAGTCGCCAATCTGGTGATGGGGGGGCAACTGATCCTCGAACGTGGATGTTGCGTCAAATCCTTCAACCGGGGTGTGTGATCCCATCTGCTCCAGCAGGGCGATCGAAGGAAATAGGTTCTTGATTTGCTCTGCGTGTGCGGGATAACGTCCTACGTACTCGCTGATCGATGGTGTTTCGCCCCTGCGATACCGTTCGGCGAAATCCTCGGCGAGCACATCGACCGGATCACGGTCCGGATCAGGGATCGGAGGCGGTGCAGGGGAGGGGGCAGTCATGTTTGCCTCTGTTCGTCGGTCTTGGTCAGCCCGTTCATGTCTCGCTGATGACTCCGTCCAGGGTCTGTTTCAGACGGCTGAGCGCACGCATGTATCGGTTACTTGCAGCTGCTTTCTTCAAGCCCAGGACGTCCGCAACCTCGCCGTTTGTGAGTTGTTCGAAGTGTCTCAGGGCCAGTACTTCCCGATCGAGTTCGTCCATGCTGTCAAGCGCCGCCTGGACCTGATCTCTCCGCTCCTGTTTGATGATGGCGTGACTCGGCGAGGTCAGTTGTCCGATCAAAAGCTCTGCCAGCGAGACGGAGGTCGCCCCACCGTATTCTGCCTTCTTCGACTCCTGTTTCACCGAGCGACCCTTCGCCGTCAGGTGTCTGCGATGATTGTCGATCAGTGCTTGCAACGTGAGTTTCCTCATCCAGACGAAGACCGGCACCGTTGGGTCGCTGAGGTATCCGGGTAATCGCCGGTCGATGTCGAGATAAGCCTCCTGGAGGATGTCGTCCGCATCGACTCGTCCGGTGAGCCGAGCGTCCATCCGGAACCGGATCATCCGCTCCAGTCGGTCACGGTACGAGGAGAACAACCGTGCGACGGCCAGAGAGCCTTCCCGTTGTAACTGCTGCAGCTCGTCCGTGATCAGGTTCGGTGATGATTCGTTCACGAGACACCTGCAGCGAATACCGCTCTTCAGCAATCATCGTACACCGGACAATCTCCGAAACGACAGTGAGAAAAAGGTGTGTACACATGATGTGCGTCAGCGGGATTCATCCTCAGCAGGCCTGCCTCTGGCTGCCCCCAGACGTTTCTTGGCGAATGTTCACCGATTCGCAGTTCACAAACATGGAGATGTTGAGATGACAAAACTCAGTTTGACGTTACTCCTGGCCCTTGCAGTCTCGGGGGTCGCTTCGTTTCCCACCACCGTTTACGCCCAGAATGACGGAGCGCAGCAGGAACAGAGATCGGAAGGCCGGCGGAACCGCGGGCCGCGAGGTGGTGGTCCGAGAGGTGGCCGGTTCGGGCTTCTGGATTTGCTTCGTGTTGAAGAAGTCCAGAAAGAGTTGCAATTGACCGAGGATCAGCTCACGGCCGTTGAGTCCTTCAGCAAGGATGCGAATGAAGGCCGTCCCGAGTTTCCTGAAAACTTCCGTGAGATGACTGAGGAGGAGCAGGCGGCATTTCGTCAGAAGATGGAAGAATGGAGCAGCATGCAGAATGAATCTGCCAAGGCAGTTCTCTCGACATTGTTGGAGGCTGGGCAGTATGAACGTCTGACGCAGATCTCGATTCAACAGCGAGGCGTCGCGGCACTCAAGGATGCAGCGATTGCCGACCAGCTTGGCTTGTCGAAAGAGCAGCGAACCAAGATTTCAGCGGCAATTGACGAGAGTCAGGGACTACTCCGCTCAGAAATGCAAGCGGCTTTTCAGGGCGGTCAGGCGGGTAGCGATCGCGACGCCATTCGCAAAAAGATTGAGGAACTCCGCATCAACTCAGAGACCAAAGTGCTTGCAGAGCTGACATCCGATCAAAAAACGGAATTCGTCACCATGCAGGGTGAGGCGTTCGAAATGCCTCAGCGCAGCTTTGGCGGTCGCGGCGGTGGAAGGCCCGGAGGCCGCGGGCGCAGAAGCAGAAATGATGGCCAGGATTGATGTTACACATGAATTGTAACGATCTGGCTCGTCCGTTCACCTTCGCAAAAGTCATTTCCCCTCCAAGGCAGGATGCGTGGAGTTGTCCGGAAACGAGGACCCGAGGAACCCCATGCATCGTCGTTTGGGTGATTTCTGAAAAATGAAGGTCCAGCGAGTTGACATCCTCGCTGGTCCGGGTATTATTCTCCTCGCCGCTGAAACGCGGCAGGGTCGTTCGACCACTGGTTGGACGACTTTGTTCTTTGGCAATTTGGTTGGTGACCCTGTAAAAACAGAGAGTCAGCGTTTGTACGTTGTTACTGGCTGATTGGGGATCAGCACTGTGGCAAGGTTTCCTTGTCACACATGGTGTTGTTCCTAACGATTAGACTTTTCTTCTGCTACCAACAGTGCTTGACCGCTTGCGGTTTTTGCACTGAAGCAGTCAATTGAAGGGTTTGATCCTGGCTCAGAATGAACGTTGGCGGCGTGGATTAGGCATGCAAGTCGAGCGACAAGGTCAGATGAATCCCTTCGGGGTGAAGCCTGACTGGAGGAGCGGCAAACGGGGTAGTAATGCGTCGGAACGCACCCACGGGACCGGGATAGCCGAGGGAAACTTCGTGTAATACCGGATAACCTCTTCGGAGCAAATGGTGAGCCGCCTGTGGACCGGCCGACGTGAT
>JAGQPX010000140.1 GCA_020426505.1 Planctomycetaceae bacterium
CGGTCGAGTTCGTGCAGCAGGTCGTTGGGGAACTCCATGTCGGCCTTGTCGACCTCATCGATCAGCAACACGACCCGTTTGTCGCTGGTGAGTGACTGTCCGAGTGGTCCCTGCTTGATGTACTTGCGGATGTCGCTGATATCTCCGTCGCCGAAGCGGGCGTCGTTGAGGCGTTGGACTGTATCGTAGACGTACAGTCCGTCCTGAGCTTTGGTCGTGGACTTGATGTTCCACGTCAGCAGCGGCATTTGCAGGCTCTCCGCGACCGCTTCGGCGAGCACCGTCTTGCCAGTGCCGGGTTCGCCACGGATAAGCAACGGCTTCTCGAGTGCGATCGCCACGTTGACCGCATCCCGCAACTCGGGTGTCACGAGGTACGTGTCTGTTCCCTGAAAATGATGAATGGACATTGAGACTCCCGGGTCGGATATGGATGTCATGCATTATGGCACGGCGCGGGACGGAGTGCTGCGCTCGTCGAGGTGTGAGAGTGGTTTCAAGATGCAGTTTTATGACGCAATGGCGCGAAGTCGCAGAGACGCGCATTGGGGCATGAGATTTGGATTGAGAGATGACGGGATCGTTTGTGATCTCGATGGAGATTGACTGGTGGCGCTCGCCGTTGGCTCGCGGCTAACATTCGTGTTCATCGCGACGCAACCGGACGGGGGAAGACCTTGCGGTGGACGTGGTAGATGCGGCGGAGCTCTTTGATGGGGGACTCGTGGTCGTCGACGCGGAGGTCGCGGAATCTGTCTGACTGTCCGTCGTAGCCCCAGTCTTTGCGGACGATGAGCAGGGCTGCCGACTGCATGCCGCGTCGGTCGCCTCCCGCTTCCTGTCCTGCGTCGAGGGCAGCGAGCAATCGCAGCGCGAGGACGTCGTCGGTCTGCTCGAATGCGCGAGCCATCTCCTGCACGACTTCGGGACCGGCGAGGATGTTGCCCTGGACCGCGTAGTTATCGCCCGTCTTGCTGCCGGCCCAGTCGAGACACTCATCCCCTGTGAACGAGGCTGTGCGTCCCTGAGCATCAACCATGCCGAGTTGCCGTGCTGCACGGTCGGGGTCTGCAACGATCATCAGGTCAATCGCTTCCTGCGGTGACTCGCCGTCAGCCAGGAGTTTGAGTCCCTGCGGTCCGAACTTCGTATTGGCGAAAGATTGCGTGGCGATTGCTCCCACGCCTGCCTTGGCGAATGGCACGATGGCACCGACGCCGGGGAGTCGTGACTGGACGGCGATGCCGAGTTCGCCGGTTTTCGGGTCGAAGGCAACGATAGAGAAGGTTGCCACACGGGGTGGCGAGGGAGAAGAGATGTGGTCCCCTGTTTGCTCCTGGGCGGTGAGTGGATTCGCTGCCAGGCACCACAGGCACGTACTCAGGAGGCACTGCTTGATAATCTTTGCAGCGGACATTGATCACCACTCTCTCAACTGAGCGTTGAAACAGCATCGCTCGACGGCAAAGCCGTCGGCTTGGGAGCTTGTTCCCAAACTGGAGTTTGCGAACAAGGGAAGAACATCAACCATCGCGACATCCGTCGATGATGACGGACTCACTTCTCGCCGGCAACGACTTCGGCCACATTTTGACCGTGGTCGCGGACACGTCCATAGGCGTTGAGTGCGTTCAGGTGGGCGACCGTGATCTGTGGAGCGATGTCGACCGAGGAAATGTCGGCGAGATGCTCGTTGCGGATCTGTTTGATCAACTTGCGAATCTGCTTGCTGACCGGGTCCAGTTTGGTGACGGCGTCCGGGTTCGCATCCTTGTAGGCGAGATTGACTCCTTCGATGTACCGTTTAACGAGCGCGTGCAGCTTGAGGAGTTCGTCCCGCTGCTGATCGCTGAAACGCAGGTTGACGCGGCGGAGCTTCTCGTCGAAGCGGAAGATGGTCTCGATGTAGTCGCTGATGGACTCGTATTCGTCAGCCAGACGGAGTTGCTGTCGGCTCTCTTCTGCAATTGCATGCGGCACGTTCCCAGAAAGCAGATGCGTCACAAACTGAGAGACTTCGTCCTGAACATTGTCGAGAACCTTCTCACGATGTTTGAGCCGTTCGGCCAGTTGCGAGTCGTGTTCGGGCTGTGCGAGAAGCTCGGCCAGCCAGTCCATCATCTTGATGCAGCCGTGTCCCATCTTGATAATCTCGTTCCGCGATTGCTCGATTGCCAGCGAGGGCGTCTCCAGCATGCGGATGTCGAGGTCGGTCAGGTGAGGCTTCTCCTTCAGGGCCTTGCCCGGGACGATTCGCTCAAGCAGTCGGGCGAACACCGGCACAAATGGCAGGAACAACAGCGTATTGGCAACATTGAAAACGCTATGAGTCGTCGCAATCTGCATTGTGACATCCTGCGGCACGAGCTTGACGATGAGTTCGATGTACCAGGGAAACAGTAGTGTGATCCAAAACACTCCGAGCAAGTTGAAGATCACATGGAAGTAGGCGGCACGACGGGCGTTTGTGGTGGCACCAAGTGATGCCAGGATGGCGGTGATGGTGGTGCCGATGTTTTCGCCGAGTACAAGGGCCGCGGCCGTGCGGTACTCGATGACTCCTGTCGTCGCCAGTGTGATTGTGATTCCCAGTGTGGCTGACGAGGACTGCACCAGCATTGTCAGCACGCATCCGGCGAGTGCGCATTTGAGGACGCCGAAGTAATTGTCTGCCAGAAAGCGATGGAACCAGACTTCGAACTCGGGAGTCTCCCGGATGACCGTGCAGGCGTCCTTCATGAGTTCGAGGCCGAAAAAGACCATTCCGACTCCCATAAAGAACATGCCCCAGTACCGCCAGCGATCCCCCTTGGAGAACAGGTAGACGAAGGCGGCTGCTCCCATGAGGGGCAAGCCGTACTTGCCGACCTTGAGTACGAGAATCCAGCCGGTGATGGTGGTGCCGATGTTGGCACCCATGATCACGCCGATGGCTTGCGTGAGCGTCATCAGCCCGCTGTTCACGAAGCCGACGACCATCACAGTCGTGATCGAACTGGATTGGATCACGCACGTTACGAATATACCGACGAGAGTCGCGAGAATGCGGTTGGTGGTTGCCGCTGCGATCATCCGCCGGAGGCCGCTCCCTGCGACCGCCTGCATGCCGTCAGACATGCTCTTCATACCGAGCAGGAAGAGACCCAGACCCCCGACGAGGCCGAAGATCAGCTGGAGTATCTTATCGATGTCCACTGAGTTTCAATTCGGAGTGCAATGCCGTCAGTCAGGTCAGCCGTGACGGGGATTGTAGTGCCCCTGTCGAGCGGATGGCATCACTCTCGCCCAGATTCACAAAAACTTAACAGACAATCTGGAAACGAATGTACACATGCGTTTGGGGGTTGTATCGGGCGAACAAAACGAGAGAACTTGTCGGAAAACAACGGTTTTCGACAGGTGATCGCATGATACGCTTGGAGGATGGACCATGGCGTGTCACAATACGGATACCGACTTTCTCACTCTGGATTGCCCCGCCGATCATCCTATGTCGATCAAATTCCGCTGTACCTGTGGCAAAGCCTACAAAGTCTCTGAGGCCAACGCGGGCCGCAAAATGGTCTGCAAAGGCTGCAAGAAGACACTGCGGGTTCCTAAGGTGGCTCCGGTCGCCACCGCAGCACCGGCTGCTGCCGCCGCATCCGACGAATTTGAGTTTGACGACGACTCCTACCGAGATACGCGTCCCATCGCCAAGGCACCACCGCCTTTGGTCAACGTCAAATGGAAGAAATCTCGACGCGCGGAGGAGGACGACGAGGGGCCTTCCTCTGGGCGAAAGTCAATCGTCGTGATCGGTGCGGGAGTGATCTCATTCGTGGTGATGTTCGTCGTTGGCTACCTGGTTGCCACCAATATCAGTTTCGAGAGCGGCCCCAAGGAGCCGCAGAAATATGTGGATTTCAAGACGGACAACCTCGACTTTCGCTTGAAGTATCCGGAAGGCTGGGATGTAAAACACAAGGAGGGGAGTTCTCCGGCTCCGCCATGGGCAAACTTTAAGGATGGGACGGCGTACGTTGAGATCAAAGCCAGTATCTCCGGCTCGCTCATCAACACGATCCAGAGCGCAGGATCATTTCAGTCCGAGGATGACAAGGACGACGACCTGTCTGCCATTGCTCAGACGCACAACTATCAGGAAGAGAAAATCAGACTCGATTACAAGGAGTGGGAGGAAGTGCCGGGGACGGCCAAGAACATGGACATCCCCTTCGGCGAAGTCCGATTCTCGGAGTTCAAGGCCAATGCGGGATTTGGCTCGGGCGACCTGCGAGGCTACCGTGTCACGATGGCGGGACCCAAGTATCAGTACAACGTGATCTGCAAATGCCCTGCGTACAAGTTCGACGATTACAAGGACATCTTCATGGAGATGATCCAGTCGATCGGGCGCTGATTTCAAATGGTCGTTCCCGGCGAAACGCAATCAAAGTTCTTCCAACAACCGGATATCGCGGCGTTGCTGGTATTTAATGCGGTCTATCTGGTCGCAGCAACTGTCGTCGCGCTGATGCGCGGGAATGGCGAGTTTGCGTTCTACCTCGTGGTGATGCTGCTCCTCGGCGCGGCCGTGATCGCTGTGCATCGTCGTGTCCTGCTAACGTACGGCGTGCTTTGGGGACTCAGCGTATGGGGACTGGCCCACATGGCAGGTGGACTCATGCCTGTCCCCGAGAATTGGCCGATCAACGGCGACATCCGCGTGCTCTACAGTTGGTGGCTCATCCCCGGTTACCTCAAGTACGACCACATCGTTCATGCGTTCGGTTTCGGTGTCACAACATGGCTCTGTTGGCAGGGAATGCGTCGTATCCTCGCGGACCGATCTCAACAATCCGTCGAAGAGATTCGTCCGACGCTCGGCATGCTGACACTCGTGACCGCAGCCGGCATGGGATTTGGAGCGATGAACGAAGTGGTCGAGTTCATTGCCACGCTGACGATGCCTGAAACGAATGTCGGCGGGTATGTAAATACCGGCTGGGACCTTGTCTCCAATCTCGTCGGATGTGTGTTCGCAGCGATCCTCATTCGCCTTCGCAGTTCTTGAGGCTCGCGTACCATGTTGATTGCAGAGGTGTTCCATTCCATTCAGGGCGAAGGCCGGTACGTCGGCGTGCCGAGTGTGTTCGTCCGCACGTCCGGCTGTAACCTCCGCTGCTGGTTCTGCGACACGCCTTACACCTCATGGAACCCGGAGGGCGAGCAACGCACGGTCGACAGTCTGCTTGAGCAGGTCCTCGGCTACGACTGCGAGCACGTCGTGATCACAGGCGGCGAGCCAATGCTCGTGAAGGAACTCATGCCGTTGACACAACAGCTGGCATCAACCGGACATCACCTCACCATTGAAACGGCAGGGAGTGTCGACCTAGACGTCGAAGCCGATCTGATGTCGATCAGTCCCAAGCTCGCGAACTCGACGCCGACCGACAGCGAATGGACCCTCCGACACAATCAAAGAAGGCATCGGCCCAACGTTATCCACAGGCTCATCAGCGATTACGACTACCAACTCAAGTTCGTCATCGACACGCCGGACGATGTGACCGAAGTCGAAAGTTGGCTGGACGAGTTCCCGCAGGTCACACCCGACCACGTGTATCTCATGCCTCAGGCAACGGACCGGGAGCCGCTGCGTGAGAAGTCCGCATGGCTGGCGGACATCGTCAAGTCGCACGGATGGCGACTGTCACCCCGCCTCCACGTCGAACTCTGGGGCAACACGCGCGGGACGTGACCCAAAAACACCGCGACTTCAAATCACTTGGTACTCGCGTTTGGTAATCAATCCCGGCTGTGGCACGGGATATTTGCCTTCGGCGTTGGGCATCAGGGGTGAGTCGCTGTCGAGCGTCAGCTGGTCGATGCCCGGGGCGAACTCATGCTCGTGGTTCAGAATCTCATCGTAAGTGATCCGTTGTCCCGTGTGGGCCGCCATGCGTCCCATTGATGTGACGAGGCTCGACTTGGCACCCCGCTCGACCTCGTTGTACGGCAAGTCGTTCCGAATCGCATTGACCAGATGGTTCCACTCGTCCTGATACGGGTTCGGCTCATCCCCCGGGTAGGCCCAGGCAATCTTGTCGTTGTCCATTTGCTGGCCCTGAAAGATGCGGCTCTTCGCCGGGAAGTGACCGCCCTGTGAGCAGACGGCTGAGCCTTTCGAGCCATGCACGTACGTGGAGAAGTCCTGATAGCAACCGAAGAGTGTCCGGCCTTCGACCATCATCTTCGTGCCATCGGCAAACGTGTACTCAGTCGAGTAAGAGTCGAAGTTCTGATCGATGTCGTTGCCCCGGTAGTGACGTCCGCCGGAGGCGATTGCCTCGACCGGGAAATCGTTCTTCATCCAACAACCTTCGTCAATGTTGTGGATCAGGAAGTCGCTATAGGCACCACCGCTGAGCCAGAGGAAGCCGTGGAAGTTCTTGATCTGATATTGCAGATCGCTCAGTTCACCCGGGTTCGGCTTGACGGGCGTGTTGCCGGTCGGGCCGAGCATGCGATACGCACGAATCAGCAGCACGTCGCCGAGTTGTCCATCCTGAATGCGATCAAACAGTTGACCGCGTGCCTCGGAGTGACGACACATCAGGCCGACACCCACCTTGAGATTCTTCGCCAACGCCTTCTCGTTGAGAGCCAGCATCTTTCGTGTTGAGGGACCGTCGACCGTGACCGGCTTCTCCATGAAGACATTGAGCCCCTTCTCGATGGCGTACGTGTACTGCACCCAACGGAAGGCGGGGGGCGTCGTCAGGATCACCACGTCACCCGGACGCAACGAGTCCATCGCCTCCTTGTAGGCATCAAACCCGATGAAGCGTCGATCCTCCGGCACGTCGACCTGTTCCGGGAACTTGGCCTTGAGCCCGTTATGGCTCAGCGACAGTTTGCCGTCGAAGACATCCGCCATCGCAACGAGTTTGATCTGCTCGTCGGGAACCGACATTGCCTGTGCTGCAGCGCCCGTTCCACGTCCTCCACACCCGACGAGCGCGACCCGAATCGTATTGTCCTCACCGGCATAGACCGATGACGACAGACTCGCGAGGGTCGTCGCGGCCGCAACGGTGCCTGTGGTCTTCAACAGGTCGCGACGAGAAAGTTCGTTGGGACGGGAGTCGCTCATGAGTCTGCTCCATGTGATCAGCAGGAGGGAAATCGAGGAAGGATGGTTCTGTCATCAACTTTACCCAAAGCACTGTCCGTTGGCAAAACCGCAAAACCGGAGTCAATCCCTTTTGTGTTGAATTTCGCCTGGGAACGCAGTAGGAGAGGGGCTCTCAAATCGGAAATTTGAGAACTTCAGAATTGAGATTCGTTCGCGCAAGCCTTCTTGTTCACTCCACGACTTGTGATGACCAAACAGATCATTCTCGTCCATGGTCGTGGCTACAAGCCGAACAAGCCGCGATACCAACGGCTGTGGCGGGATGCGATCACCGCAGGTTTCGAGCGTGACCGTCCCGACCTGTTGCCCGCATTGGACGCATCGCGCATCTCGATGGCATACTACGCCGACCTGTCTGCCGAATGGCTGAGCCGCATCGGGAAGAGGCCGCGCGAAAATGACTTCGAGATGCGGCGGGAGACACTCGACGGGCTGATGAAGCTCTCGCCGCGTCAGTTCGGACCGAGACACTACAACCAACAGCGCGGGGCGGCTCCGATATTGGAGTCGCTGGCCGATGCTCTTGATTACCCCCTGTCGTACCTCCGTTTGGGCGAAGGACTGTTCGAGGTCTACGCCCCTGAGATTCGTGAATATTGGGCTGACGTGCACTTCGGCGGGGATGTGCGACTTCGGCTGACGGACACTCTCCGCAAAGCGATGAAGCGGGAGGGACCGATCTGTCTGGTCGGCCACAGCCTCGGCACGTTGGTTTGTTATGACGTGCTTTGGAAGCTGTCGCATTATAGTGAGTATCGCCGTGAGACGTGGAACCGCCGGGTCGACCTGTTGATCACGTTGGGAGCCCCTTTGGCGAACGAGACAATCCGCAAGCACCTCAAGGGGGCCGAGGTGCCCGCCGAGTTTCGTTATCCGACCAACCTTCGCCGGTGGGTCAACATCGCAGCCGAGGATGACATCATCGCTCACGATCAGACGGTCCGGAACGACTTCCGACCGATGGAGCGAACGGGATGTCGCATCGTCGATCACCGCGTCTACAATCCAGCGATCCGCGAAGGCAAGCCGAACCCGCATGAGGGGACCGGTTATCTGATTCATCCCAGGTTCGTACAAACTCTCGGCAAGTGGCTGGAGACCGACGCATGACGACGGTGCCTCGTTTATCGATCGTGATCCCGGCACGGAACGAAGAGTTTGAACTCGGTGCGACCCTCGACTCGGTTCGAGAGGCGGCAGAGGCGGTCGGTCAGCCGTGGGAGTGCATTGTGGTCAACGACGGCTCGACGGATCGTACGGCTGAAATCGCCCGAGAGAAGGGCATCCGGGTCGTCGATGTCGAGTTGCACAACATTGGTGCAGTGCGTAACGCAGGAGCAGCTGTGACTCTAGGTGAGCGTTTGGTCTTCCTCGACGCGGATACACGAATTCCGCCGGAGACACTACGAGCGGCCTGGCAGGCGATGGACGATGGTGCTGTCGGCGGGGGCGGGTGGGTCCGGTTCGATCAACTCAAGGGGTCGCTGAAGATCCCCGTTGCCCTGTTTGCCTGGTTCTGGCTGCGAGTTTGCCGCTGGGCCGCCGGGTGTTTCATCTTCTGCACGAAGGAAGCGTTCGAGTCGGTCGGCGGCTTCGACGAAACCTACTTCGCGTCCGAGGAACGGTTCATCTCACAGGCGCTTAAGCGGGTCGGCCGATTCATGATTCTGCGCGAGCATGTTGTGACGTCGTCTCGCAAGGCAAGGCTGTACTCGGTCCGACAGCTGCTCACACTCGCCTTTCGCGCCTTGCTCGGGGGACGCAAAATGCTGATGCAACGAGAGGGACTGGAAATCTTCTACGACGCCCCACGCGAGTCGTCCGAATCCTGATTGTCGTTACCGACTGCGGCGAGTAATGAGCAGATAGACTGCCAGCACGAGTGCAGCTCCAATGCTCGCCAGGATCCAACTGCCTGTTGGTCCGCCCGCTCCTCCGAACAGAATCGACCCGAGATACCCACCCGCAAATGACCCGGCGATCCCGAGGAGTGTCGTCGCGATGCATCCAATCGGCTGCTGACCCGGAACGAGCAGTCGCCCCAGCAAGCCCACGATGAAGCCGAACACGATCCAGCCGATGATTGATGTTAGTTCCATGAGTGTGTTTCCTTCAGGAGTGTTTGTGAACTCGACTCATCGACCCACCATTCATTATTCGATCGTGATCTCCAGGTCGTCAATCAGCAAAGAGTCACCCGGACGATAACTTGTGATCGGCTCGGCTTGTGACCACACCAGTTTGAAGGACTCGGGGTTCTCGCCGTTGACCGTTTCCAGAAAGGCCGTAAGGTTTTCCGCTGATGCAATCGGTCGTCGGAACGTTCGCCAGCGACTCGTCGCGATCAACACTCCGAAATCGGCGGCCGCCGTGGCTCCATTTTCGAGTCCGGGTTGGAAGTTGAGACGGAACTTCGCACCGAACGCGTCAGGGTCCTCTCGATTCTCTGCCCGAAAGCGGAAGGTGACGAACGCTCGGCGGAGATCGTTCATGGTCAACTCACCCCGCTTCCAGCCGGGCATCGTGATCTTGCCGTTTGCTTCATTGCCCTGATAGGCAAAGCCTGAAATGACTGTTACCTGTGGAATTTCCGCAATCTCCATCCGGAGGACCCCCGGTTGCCCGTCGGGGCCTTCGACCGTGTCGTCCTCCGTCATGATGAGCCTCAGGTGGCCTCTCACGACTGGTGGGAGTTGGACGAACGTGTAGATGTTGCCATGCAATTCATGATCGATGTCCAAACCGGTCACATCCTCCTGGATGTACTTCGCTCCCGCTGCATAGGAGAAGTCGTCCGCGAATTGCACTCCCGCGACATCGACCGCCGGCTCCGTGGTCTCGGCATCGTCAGTTGTGTTCGCGTCGTCCGCGGATGCGACAGTCAATGACAGATGCAACAGGACAAGAACCATCAAATGCAATGTCGAGTATGAAAACCGTTCATTCATTTCCGGACCTCTGTGCTGCTGATGTCTGAGAGTGCTGCGTTTTGCTCAGGTTATTTGAAGTATGGAACAAGGATCACGCAGAATCTTGCGCATCGTATTCTGTCATTCGCCCAATTCGCGTCATTCGTGGTTCCTTATCAACAACCGCGAATGTCGCGAATGTTATCTGCCTTGGCGGGCTGATGTGTTGATTCATGGTGTGATCGATGACTCCAATGTGACGGTTTGTTCCTGGAGTCTCAACTGACCGCACGCTGCGTCGATATCGGCCCCTTTGCGTTTCCGCAGTGTGACGTTCACCCCCGCCTGTTCGAGTCGCTCCACGAACTTCGTCATCTGCACGGCCGCGGGGGCATCGAGGTTGAGTGGCTCAACCGGATTCATCGGGATCAGGTTGACATGCGCGTTACGATCTCTCAGGAGTGTTCCGAGCTGCTTTGCGTGTTCGACTTCGTCATTGATGCCACGCAAGAGCACGTACTCGTATGTCACACGGCGACCGGTTTTCTCGAAATACTCATCAGCCGCCGCGAGGATCGCATCAAGCCCGATGTTGGCGTTGACCGGCACGATGCGGTTGCGAAGCTCGTCATTGGGAGCATGGAGAGACACAGCCAGATTGTACGGTTTGCCATGAGCGGCCAGTGCACGAATGCCCTCCGGCAGACCGACCGTCGAGACTGTGATGCGTCGGGCGCCAAGGCCGAGGGCTCCTTTCTCGTTGAGCGTGTCGAGTGCCGGCAACGTCGCCCTGAGATTGGCCAGCGGTTCGCCGATGCCCATCACGACGACGTTGGTGATTCGTTCGTCCGCCTTGAGCAGTCGATCGAGACGCAACACCTGTTCAAGGATCTCACCCGTGGCGAGATTGCGTTTGACGCCGTTGAGTCCGCTCGCGCAGAACACACATCCCATCGCACATCCGACTTGCGTGCTGATGCAGACCGTTCGTCGAGATGTCTCCCGCATGAGGACACACTCGACATGCTCGCCATCGTGCAATTCGAGGAGCAGCTTCTCGGTGCGATCGGTCGAGATCTGATGCCGGACGACTTTTGACTCGAACAGCACGAATTGTTCTTGCAGTTTTGTGCGCAGCGAGGCGGGGACATCATGCATCGCGTCGATGTCGTTGACACGCTTGCCGAAGACCCATCGTCGAATCTGATCGGCCCGGTATGACTCCGCCCCCCGTTTGCTGCACCATGCAGAAAGTGCTTCACGGTCAAGGTCGGTCAGACGGGCGGTCGCGGCGACGGGACTCATCGAAGGCGGATTCTTAGTGAGGGGCAGATTTCAACTCCCAATGTACGGCTGATCGACTGCGGATACCATCGCCGCGCGACCCGGCTCGCTTTTTGCCCCCGAAGCCCGGTCGCTCAACTCGCCCCAAGGCTCCAGAATTCGCGAGCCTGCCAAGTCGATAGAACCGGTAAATCTCTCATGATCGGACCAGTCGAATGCCGATATCCGAGAGAGAAGGTGTCGCGCGCCCTGTTGCGCACGAACAGTATCGCAAACGGACTTCGGCAGGCATCGCCATGAATGACCCGACGAAACCCCAACGATTTTCACGTGAACGTTGTGGCATGGCGTTGGCGATCGCAGCGGTCGCCTGTCTGTCGAGCGTCATCGTCCAGTGGTCGACACACTTCCCCGAAGAGGATGCAGTCCTGGAACAGACCTTGTTCGGTGATCTCGTCGACGAGGAGACCAGCACGACGTCCGAACGCCTGCCGCTTCGGCAAACCGCCCTCCTCCCGGACTTGCAGCCGCTTCCGGCGTCAGACGCATTTGACGCCAATCGTCACGGTGTCGCCGAGCCGAAAGTCGAATCCGCCAGCGTCGCGAATGATGAAGCAGCCTCGATTGTCCCGACTGTCCGGTTTACGGAACCAGTGGTCGCCGAGCCAACGTTGATCCACCCTGCTTCCTTCTCGGACTCCGGGGCAAGAAACGTCAGTCGGCTGAGCGGCGTCATCGAGGACGTTGCACCCGCAATCGCACCGTCGACGACAACGAGACCGGGCAACGTCGTCCAACTGGGCACGATCACATTCGAGGACTGAGTCGTCACCTCTTTGACGCGATCTGGCGACTGAACTTCAGCTGACTCTTTTCTGTTTGGACAGCCTCTACGATGTACGGCGACTACTGGCAACTTGACTGCCTGCCCTTCGAGAACAACGGCGATCCGCAGTTCTTCTACCGCACTCCGGCTCACGAAGCGGCTCTGCTCAAACTGCAATACGTCATTGAGCAGGAGAAGGGGGCAGCGTTACTTATCGGCGGACACGGACTGGGGAAAACGTACCTCACACAGGTGCTTGAGTATGAACTCCCTGAGACGAATCGTCCGGTTGTCAGGCTGATGTTCCCACGGCTCGATGGCGTGCAGACACTTCGCCTCATTGCGCGACGACTCGGCGCACCGATCAATGATCATCAGACTGAGGTGCCGCCGGAACAGATTATCGCTCACCTCGAAGACCGACTGCGACAACTGGCAGAGGAGGGGCGAAGCCCCGTGTTGATCGTCGACGATGCTCACCTGATCGAATCACCGGAGGTGCTGCAGTCGCTCGCTCTGCTGATGAATGCTTCACAGGTTTGCGGAGTTTCGCTGTCACTGGTGTTCGTCGGTCAGCCGGAGTTGCTGCGTCAGGTTGAGCGAGTCCCGTCGCTGAACGACCGCATCGCGGTCCGCACCGCCTTGAAACCGCTCAGCTGCGACGAGACGTCCGACTACATTCGCCACCGGCTCCGCATGGCTGGTCTGGACTCGTGCATGTTCAACGCCGAAGCACTGCGATCCTTCTCCACATTGGCAAAAGGGGCACCGCGTAAGATCAACCAGTTGTGCGACCTCGCTCTCCTCGTGGGATATGCTGACCGGCTCCCCACGCTCACCGATGCTGAGGTAACGGCTGCCGCACAGGAACTGACCTGCGTCTCGATCGACTGAGCCTGCACGCCTTTCCGGCTGCATGCATGGGACTCGCGACTACAGATGAGACTCCAGCAGGTCAGTCAGTTCGACATCGTCGATCTCACGCGGATTGCCATTCATGCTGTTACCACGCGAACTGCGGACGATGGCCGGGATCTGATCGGGTTCCACGCCGATGTCACTCAGCCGCGATGGGATGCCGATACGGTCATTGATCTGTTGAATGATGTCGATCGACGTTTCAATCGCCTCGTCCTCGTCACGGATCTCACGCCCGGAGAACAGGCGTCCCAACTCGGCGAAGTCGTTACTGACGATCTCACGGTTCGCCCGCATGGCGATCGGCAGCATCACCGCACAAGCCAGACCATGAGGCACCTTCGCATGCACACCGAGCGCCGCGGCGACGCCGTGGGCCATCCCGAGCCCCGAGTTTGCCAGCGCGATCCCGGAAAGCAGGGCCGCATGAGACATCGCCTCCCGCGCCCGGCGATCGGTCGGCTGCTCAACCGCCCGCACGATGGCTGGCTCACCACCATGTCCCTCGAACACGGCTCGCAGTCCCCGCCGGCAGATCTCCCGCGTGAACGGTGTCGCGCGGATTGAGATGAAACTCTCGATCAACTGCGTGATCGCATCCATTCCCGACTGAGCCGTCACCGACGCCGGACAAGTGACCGTCAACTCCGGATCAACGAGTACCACATCCGGCAGCATCCGCTCACTCCGCAGACTCTTCTTGAACGG
>JAGQPX010000141.1 GCA_020426505.1 Planctomycetaceae bacterium
AGCCTGAGATGCGTCAGTACCTCTGCATCCCCTGTTCTCACGGCCGTGCTGAAGTCGCGAGTCAGCGAACGGTGTGAACGGCCGTAGCGTTCGCTCACCTCTTTCTTGGTGAGGTGGCCGGCAATGGGAGCGGGTGTCATAACGTCGGCGGGGTGACAATCAAAGCGGCGTCAGGATGCCCGAAGCTAGGACAGCCTGTCAAGCAAATTGCACGCCTCCCTGACGACACACCGTCCGTCACCCCGTCCCCTGACAGGGGGCGGGTGACAGCCCGCAAACGGCTTCTCGAAGCCACGTTTCAGATGTTCCGCATTCCCAATGTCACAGGGACGACCAGGGCGACACACCCTGTTGTCAGACCGTCCTTCATGACGTCATGTCAGCCAGTCGGCAGCGTGACAGGACAGGGAGTCCGGGATGCCTGAGACATTCTGCCAGTCGCCCCGACGACAGTCTGTTGGCATCCTGGCAATAGAAAGAGAGCGAAGAGGGGACCGGACAACCGGTTCCAAACAGTGACGATCACTGCCAGCAACTCACGACCACTTCACTGACATGACTGCGTCTCAGCTTCCGCATCTGCCGTCATCGTCAAGCGTTTCGAGAGGGGAGTCAGGGGTTCGAGCTCCCTGTCACGTTAAATCGATCGATAAGAAAGGGCATACTCCGGGCAGTTTACACCCAGATTTGTGATCGTAAACGAGGCAGTTCAGGCCACGCGTCTCGCCGTTCGACGTAGCGGCTGAAGGCTCGAACCTTGAGCCTTGAGTTCGATCAGGATGCCCGGATCACTCATAAGCAAGTTCGCGCAGCGGCGTTCCGCCTCGATTTCGGGATCGGCTCCGCCGACAAACCCATGAATGAGACGTTCAACTTCGCTAATCTCTGTTCCAGCCAGAACATAAAAGTCGAAATGCAGGAGTCCTCCGTCAGCTGCGGTCGCGTAAGTATCGTAGACATCGACATGCATTGAAGAAATCTCTGATTGTTGCTGACGTCACCTTTTGGCCTTGCCCCAGATGGGAGCCGTCAGAAGAAAAGAAACTGAGCGCTATTGATGTTGATCGGCAAGGATGCTCATTCTCATGAAACATATAATCTTCGGCATCGGAAAAACATGCAGGAAAGATGCTCGTTTATGTGTAGCGTGAAACGGTCTTCGTTCGAACGAGGTTTACTCAGGCATTTTCAGCACAGCACGGTTCATTCGGCATTGCCCGGGATTCCATACCGTTTTCGAAACAGACACATGGGAAACACTTGTCACCCCACGAGATTCCGCAACGGAGAACAGCAGCCTACCCGCTCTCGCTGCAGAACTGAAAGCTCTCTTCATACAGTTTGGCAAGTTGCTGGAAGGCCATTGAATGCGACTGGCTGGAGAGCTCTCGGAAACGGAGCCCCCTACAAGTCAACTCGCTTGAGTTGCCGCCGGGTGGGAACGACGTCTGCGAGGGTCACACTATTGAGGTACTCTTTCTGTATTCGCTCAGCCTCGGCCAAGACGCCCTTGAGTTTACAGAATGATTGAATCAGGCAGGACTCATCGGTGCCAACGCAGCTGAGCAGGTGCAGATCGCCCTCCATGCGCTCGATCACATCACCGATCAAGATGTCATCCGGTGCATGAGCCAGTTCAATCCCACCCCCGATCCCGCGGATACTGCGAATATATCCGTATCGGCTGAGCAGGTTGACCACTTTGGCAACGTGGTTGACGGAAATGCCGAACCCTGATGCGACATCCGCCACCGTTAACCGTTCCGACCGCGTTGCCATAAGCATCAGCGTTCGTAGTGCATAGTCAGTGAGGGTTGTGAGTCGCATGGGCAATCTCTATCGGCTTGGCATCTGTGACAACTCTGCAACGACCGGACGGTGATCTGAAGCGACCAGTTCGTCAATCACCTGCACTTTTTGAACGGCCCACTGTGATGACGGCGAGGCGAAGATGTAATCGATCTCGACGGCCGGCTTCTTCGAAGAGAACGTGAAGCGGTCGTCTTCGGGCTTTGCGGCTTCGATGGTGCCCTGCTGCAGGAGCTTCAACGTGCGTGATTCCGGAACATCATTGAAATCGCCCATCAGAAGATACGGTGTTTTCAACCCGTCGAGGAACCTTTTCAACTCTCTTGCTTGCGCGAAACGAAACTCGTCGTCCTTCACCCAATCAAAGTGCAGGTTGACGATCGGCATCGTTCGGCCGTCAGGCAGTCTGACTTCGATCGCCAAGGCGACTCGCGGTTCATGACCCTCGGGGAGTTTCACGGTTGTGGCTTTCACAATCGGAAATTGGGACAAGACTGCGAGTCCATATCGTCCTCCGTCGTAATCCATGAACGGAGCGAATGCGTGATGCATCTCGAGCGTTCGCCCCAGTTCGACCACCTGATCGACATGGCCGCTGCGTCGCGTATTCTCATCCACTTCCTGCAGGCCGACGATATCGGGCTGCAAGCGGTGTAGCACCTTCGCGGTTCGGTCGAGATCGGCCTTGCCGTCATTGCCCAGACCCCGTTTGATGTTGTACGTAACAACACGGATTCGTTGAGTGGAAGGAGCGGGAGAAGTCGAATCATCCGCCCTGGTTGTTGCCACGATCAACCCAAGCAGCAACGCGAACAAGAGCAAACGGCTCACGTGAGTGTGGCAGGATCGCATGGCTTCTTGGATTCCGGAGTGCAATGAACGACAGGAAGCATCCCATCTGTCGTTACTGGTCAAACAGAGTCAGATCGCCGAGATAAGTGATTGTGACGGGATTCTCCGACTTCACGACCACAGTGTCGGTCAGTCTGTGCCGGTCAGGAAAAAAGTGTTCGACGTGTCCCCCTGGGGGTGCGAAGTGATCGCTGACCGATCGTCGGTGACATCTCCAGAACAAGCTTTCCCAACACGAGATCGCAGTTCGATCCGTTTTAGCGAGTCGGACGAGATTCTGAAACGCTGACCGGAGCTCTTCGGTCTGCATGCAATCATGTATCGTTGCGGAAGCTGTTGTTTTGCCCCGCTTCATCGGTGACGCCGGTCAGGTGTGACGCGTTTCTCGTGCCTACCAGTTCCTGCAGCCGATCGGAATCAACACCAGACTGACGGAGTGACTCAGACAGATTCTCCCGCTTGAAAAGAGGGAACTTGAGAGATGCCGGAAAGCGTCGCATGTCTGCGAGCATCCCATTCAATTGTTGCTCAAGCAGTTCGACAACCTCTACAAGCGAATGGCTGGAATGGCCGATTGTCCACAATGGCAATTCAACATGCTTCATAATTCGACTCAGCCACCTGCCCGTCGCCGTCCCGGACGGCGTCTTCCAACCGCCGCAGTACGGTCGTCGGATTGAGGTTCTGCTGGAGGCACAGGTACTCCAGGGATTTGCCGCCGCAACTCGCATCGAGTCCGAGCTGTTCAAAGACCGTTGCAGTCCTGGGGTGTTCGATGATCCAGTCGGGAATGGACGAGAACAAATCACACTTTATCATTTTGTGCCGTCCCACGGTTGACGGAGTGCGAGACTTCCGCTTCAATGATTAAACATGCATCAGTAGTACATGTTTTACTCGCACGTCGCCAGTCGCGACCGATTGAATGCGTGCTCGCTTGCGTTGGCGGCAAATCTCCATCCGCTCATCCCGTGTTGAGGAGCCATACTGTGAAGAAGTCGCTGTATTCCGTCAGTTTCGTCGCGTTTGCCGCATTGGCCGTGGCAGTTCTGCCGTTTGGTTCACCCTCGGTGACGACAGCTGAGGAGAAGAAACCGCCTCCAACGGAGGAGCAATCATCAGCTGAAACAGACCAAGAGGCTGTCGAACGCACCCGCAAGACTGTCGAATCATTCGACAACATTTTCAAGCAGACGATTGTGCTGATTACAGACAAGTACGTTCACGATGATGACGACTTTGCCGCCGGGAGCGCGGCTGTGCTGTTGTTCAAAAACATCTCGGAGTCCGGGGACAATAAGATTCGGCTGATCGACGCAACGGGCGATCCGTACGAACCGGAGAACGTCGCCAAAGATGACTTTGAGAAGCAAGGCATCAAACAACTGAAGGCGGGCGCTGAGTCGCATGAACAGGTCGTCACAAAGGACGGAAAGCCCTACTTGCGAGCATTGACGCCGGTGCCCGTCGTCATGCAGAAGTGCGTCATGTGTCACCCACATTACGCCGACGCCAAGAAGGGCGAACCGATCGGAGCGATCAGCTACACTTTGCCGATTGAATAGGAGCTCTGCAGACAGGAAAAACCAGACGAGCTGCAAGTCGGCATGATATGTCAACCAACGAACGTCGTCGGGCATTTCGGATCGAGATCCTGGCCGCTGGGACGACACCGCCGGACGATCAACTCTTTCGGGTGTCAGTCTCAGCTTGCCATCATTCATCAAGTCCTCAGATCGCGACACGAGACGGATGGATATCGGAGCTCTCGCCAAGCGGAGAACTTTCAGAGGCGTACGCTGACGGCAGCACTGATCGCCACGAATTTCTGCGCAGATACTCACTCGAACTTGAACGTCACGTCAAACACTGCGAGTGGCTACGATCCAAGGCTGGTGCCCCGGGACTGGCGCTGATGGTTGATGATGATGACACAAGCCACTGCGCGGCAGACGGTATGAAACGACACTTGGAGCAGTTGGAGTGTCAAGATCGCTGGAAAGCGGGGTTAATGATTGGTGGCTACGTGTACCCGGTCCGTGACGAGATCAAACAGGCCGGAGGGCTGTGGTTTGCTCCTCACAAGACATGGATGATGCCTGATCGCGAGAGTTGGCGATACATTCAATCACTGCTGCCGGGCGACTTCTGAACCTTCGGCTGATCGAGAAATATTATGAGACAGCACTCCCAGTTGTTACGACTGTCCCTCATTCTGGCGATGGTCGGGTTGTCCGCCTTTGGAGTGGCTCAGTCTCAGCCGCCGACAACGCAGGATTCCACATCCAACCAGCAAGAGACCGACAGCAACGTGTCGCAAGTCAACAAGAACGCGCCGGCCACTGTTGTTGAGGCGCGGGGACGGGCGAGAATTCTCCACGAAACCCTAAACGGAGCGCTGCAGGTCATGCACCGTGATTTCTTTCGTGAAGACGAAGGACTCAACATCCCGTCCCGGTCGCTGGAAGATGTTTTCAGTGAGCTGGCAACGAGTCATGGCGTTGAGTTGCAATGGATCGCGGTCGACATGAAAGCCATGAATATTGACAACGAACCCAGCAGCGATTTCGAGAAGGAAGCGGTGCGGGTTCTCAAGTCGGGTCAGGATGAGTTCGAGTCGATTGCAGACGATCGTTACCGCTTTGCAGGCAAGGTCCGGTTGTCGGCAATCTGCCTGAGTTGTCATGCTCCCGCCCGATCCAGCAACGACGACCGGGCAGCCGGACTGGTGATCTCCATGCCTCTCAAAAAGGAAGTGAACAAGAAAGATGACTGACGAAGAACTGCTCACGAGGTACTCGACCGGACCGGATTCTCTACGGCAGTCCGTCGCCGGGATGACTGAGGAACACCTTGACGCCAAGCCAATCCCCGGCACGTGGTCCACGCGGCAAGTCGTCTGTCACATCGCAGATTTCGAACCCGTCTACGCGGACCGCATGAAGCGAGTGATCTCGGAGGACAACCCCACCTTCTTCGGGGGCGACCCGGATGTATTCGCCGCCAGACTGGCGTACGAAGAGCGGGATCTCGAAGAAGAGTTGCAACTCGTCGAAGCGACTCGTCAACAGATGGTGCGTGTTTTGAAGACACTTAGCAGCGACGACTTTCAACGCACGGGCAAGCACTCGGAAGACGGGCCGCTTGACTTGAGAACACTCCTCACGCGAATCACCGACCACATCCCGCATCATGCCCGCTTCATCAAGGAGAAGCGGAGGGCACTGTCATCGCAGGAGCATCCGTCCACCCAATCATGACATTTCACCACGTAAACATTCTCTCCATTCAGGTTGGCAAGCCCGCATCTGTCAATTCGCCACCTTTGAACGATCAATCTGGGGAACGGATATGGACAACGGGCTTTCTCAAGAAGCCGATTGACGGACCTGTTCACATGCGCCGTCTCAACTTTGACGGCGACGGGCAGGCGGACGGCAAACATCATGGAGGCCCGGACAAAGCG
>JAGQPX010000142.1 GCA_020426505.1 Planctomycetaceae bacterium
TTTTGCCGCTCGGCTCCTGCATGTACAGGTTGAGCGACTCGCCCATGTCGATCCACTTCTGACGGCGGGCCGCACACTCGATGATCCACGCCGGGTCGACCTCGAACGCGGTGAGGTACCGCATGCGGATGTCCTCCGGGATGCGGTCGATCGCCACAAGCGAGCCATCGTAGTACTTGATGGCGTCAAGCATGTCCTTGTCCCAGAGATTCAAGGCCTTGAGTTCGTCGACCAGTTCGATGTTGATCTGCGTGAACTCACCGGAGAGGTTGCTCTTCACATAGAGGTGCTTGTAGCTCGGCTCGATCGACTGGGTGACGCCGATGATGGTCGAGATGGTCGCCGTCGGGGCGATGGCCATGCAGTTGGAGTTCCGCATGCCGTGCCGGGAGACAGCTTGGCGAACGAGTTTCCAGTCCATCGACTGTGAGCGGTCGATGTCGACCGGGACACCGCGCTCCTCTTCGAGCATGTCGATCGTGTCGATGGGGAGCAGGCCCCGGTCCCACTTGGAACCTTCGTAGGAGGAGTAGGTGCCGCGCTCTTTGGCCAGTTCGGATGATGCCATGATGGCGAAGTACGAGATGGCCTCCATGCTGCGGTCTGCGAACTCGACCGCTTCGTCCGAGGCATAGCTGAAGCCCTGAATGGCGACGGCGTCCTGGAAACCCATCAAGCCGAGGCCGACCGGGCGGTGACGCTGGTTGGACGTCTTGGCTTCGGGCGTGGGGTAGTAGTTGATGTCGATCACGTTATCGAGCATCCGCATGGCGGTGCGGACGGTGTCCTCAAGCAGTTCGAGATTGAGGCCGTCCCTGGTCGTGTGGGCCTTGAGGTTGATCGACCCGAGGTTACAGACAGCCGTCTCATCGGGAGACGTGTTGAGGAGAATCTCGGTGCACAGGTTAGACGAGTGCACGACGCCCCTGTGGTCCTGAGGCGAACGGATGTTGGAAGGGTCTTTCCACGTGATCCAAGGATGTCCCGTCTCGAACAGCCGCGTGAGCATCTTCCGCCAGAGTTCGACGGCTGAGACGCGGCGATGCAATTTGATGTCTCCCTCGCGGACGGCCTGCTCATATTCGAGGTACCGTTTCTCGAAGGCGGCTCCGTACAGGTCGTGCAGGTCGCGGACATCGTCGGGTGAGAACAGGGTCCACTCGCCGTTCTCCTGCACCCGCTTCATGAACAGGTCGGGAATCCAGTTGGCCGTGTGCATGTCGTGCGTGCGACGGCGATCGTCTCCCGTGTTCTTGCGGAGGTCGAGGAACTCTTCGATGTCGAGGTGCCACGTTTCGAGGTACGAGCAGACGGCCCCCTTCCGTTTGCCCCCCTGGTTGACGGCGACAGCTGTGTCGTTGACGACCTTGAGGAACGGGATCACTCCCTGCGACTGGCCATTGGTGCCGTGGATGTGCGAGTTGGTCGCCCGGATGTTGGTCCAGTCGTTGCCGAGACCGCCGGCCCACTTCGAGAGTTTGGCGTTGTCGGAGATGGACTTGAAGATGTGCTCCAGATCGTCCTGCACTGTCGACAGATAGCACGAGCTCAGTTGCGGATGAGGAGTGGCTGAGTTGAACAGCGTGGGCGTGGCCGATGTGAATCGGAACGTCGAGAGGACGTTGTAGAACTCGATGGCCCGCTCTTCCTGCTGCTCGCCCTCATTGACGGCGAGCCCCATCGCAACCCGCATCCAGAAGTACTGCGGCGTCTCAATGCGACGGCCTTCGATGTGGAGCAGGTAACGGTCGTAGATGGCCTGCAGGCCGAGGTACTTGAAGAGTTGATCTCGCTCGGGCTTCAGAGCATAGGCGATCTTCGTGAGGTCGAACTGACGCAGGTCGTTGGACAGGCGATCGGCCATGATGCCGTCGATGATGTAGTGCTCGAACTGGTTGCGGTACAGCTTTTCGAGTCGGGCGTCCTTGGTTGGTGCTTCGCCGAGGGCCTCGTTGTAGATGACCATCAACATCAATCGCGACGTGACGGTGTCATAGGCCGGGTCACGCTCGATACGAGAGCGTGAGGCGAGGATCATCGCTCGATAGATCTCCTGCGAGGTGATGCCGTCATAGACCGATCGCATGACATCCGCGACCAGTTCGTCAATGTCGCACACATCTTCGAGGCCCTTGCAGGCTTCGTTGAGTCGCGTCCGGACGCGGTCCTGATCGAAGGGGACGCGGATCCCGTCTTCCCAGGTGACGTGGATCGTCGGCGGTTGCTCTGCTTCCTCGGCAGCGACTTCGACATCGCCCCGCAGGGCCCGCATCTTGGCATGCTCGGCCCGGTAGACGATATAGCGTCGTCCGACGCGGTAGTGGCCCCGCTTCATCAGGGACATTTCGACGAGGTCCTGCACCTTCTCGACATCGACGCCGCGGTCCGTGCTGGCTTCGTTTGAGACTTCCTCGGCGGCCTCGGCTGACATCGCCTTGATTTCGGCTTCGATCTCAGCATCGAGAGGCTGCGCCTCAGCAAGGTTTAACTCAGCCCGGAACGCATTAGCCATCGCCCGTTCGATGAGGCTGATGTCAAAGGGGGCCACGCGGCCATCACGCTTGCGAACCAACCATTCCTGCTGAGTGCGAATCATGTGCGTTTCTCCTCGGTGAGATGTGTTCCCCCCGAACGCCTCATGGGCGAGCCTCGTGCGGGGGTGATGCCTGATGTGGAATTCCGCCTGAGGGGCATTGCCCTCAACGATCGAGCAAGAGACAGGCCAACGGACATCCCGGCGCGCGTGCCCGCAGCACGCAACGGTGGGGGAAGTTCGGGGCCTCCTTGCTCTCCGGTTTGGTACTCCCGAATGCCAGATTTGTGGCCCGATCAGAATGGGCACACAAGAGGTGACGTGTTCATAGATACACTGAACATCGGTTCAACGCAAGGCTCATCGTGAGCGAGATGCCGATGTCTCAGCGGTCAGTTCCAAGTCGGGATATGCTGGATCACACACCCGACAGTGGCCCAATATAGGGACATAAACCGTATCGTCAACACTAAATGTTGTGGTTGAGCCAGCTTTGACCAAAAAAGCGTTAAGACGTTGGCATTGCTGGGCAAACGGCGATTTCGGCTGTTGATTGGCTGTGGGGAACCGGTGCGAAAGAGGATCCTGCGGTCCTGACGCGGCGATGACCTCCCTACCAAAGACGAACGTCGATCAGCTGTTTCCGTCCCCCCAATGAACAGAACGTCATCGAGTTTAGCAGGGTGATGAGATGCCATCGATAACGTGTGATCGTTGCGTTCGACACCGACGAAATCAATCGCATCGTCGGCGAGGAAATCCGACGGCATTCGTGTGTTCGCGTCGGATGGTTCCTCGCCGGAAGAGCGGGCATGGAGTGCCTGCTCGATATGCACTTTCTGGTAAGCACGATTGTGGGCGGATTTTCCGGACTGCTCAACTCCCGTCTGAGACGCGAGTTAACACGATCGATTCGTTGCTGACGATCAACTGGCACAGCAGTTGCCTTTTCCCAGCTTCACGTCGTCTCGGCACGCCGCGCGAACAGCTCGTCGCTGATCGCACGCTTGGCTTGTCGGATCAAAGTTTTTTGAAATCGATCTGCGCTCAGCGTGCGCGCTGCGGTCGCGAATGTTTCAGTACGGGGAATCTACTCATGCTCACTCGGAAAGCGCTCTTTCCTCTGTTGCTCACCGTTTTGCATCTTGCATTCGTCTCGGGCCCGGTGGCCTTCGCTCAGGAGAGTGACTCGACGGAGGCGGAGACTGTCGTCGTCGAGGAAGCGCCGGCGGGAGAGTCGGAAAACGCTCCCATTGATTACGCCGATATCAAATGGGATATGGGCTACACAATCAACACGCTGATCATGTTCGTGTGTGCGGTGCTCGTTCTATTCATGCAGGCGGGCTTCGCGATGGTTGAGGTCGGACTCAACTCACAGAAGAACACGATCAATATCCTGTTCAAGAACGTGATGGATCTCAGTCTGGGCATCGTGCTGTACCTGTTCGTGGGGTATGGCTTGATGTACGGAGGTGACACGGAAGGAAGTCCATGGTTTGGCTGGAGCGGGTCAATGGTCGCTCGTGATGCGCAAATGGCAGACGATGGCACTTGGGCGACTCCGCCGACCGACTCCGATGGAGCGCCGTACGCGTCAAACGCAGCCGACTTCATGTTTCAGGTGGCGTTTGCTGCGACTGCGGCGACGATCGTATCCGGAGCCGTTGCCGGCCGGATGAAGTTCATCGCCTACCTGTGCTACAGCATCATCCTGACGGGTTTGATCTATCCGATCAGCGGTTACTGGAAATGGGGCGGCGGACAGCTTGACCAGTGGGGCTTCCAGGACTTTGCAGGCTCTGTTGTTGTGCATGCGGTTGGAGGCTTTGCGGGACTGGCAGGTGCGATCGCCTTGGGACCCCGGATCGGGCGGTATACGGCGGAAGGCAAATCGGTGCCCATGCCGGGTCACAATATCACATACGCAGCACTCGGTGTGTTCATCCTGTGGATCGGATGGTACGGGTTTAACCCCGGTAGCCAGTTGACCTATGACGGAGCAGTGCAGGCGGAAGCCACGACGTACATTGCTCTGACAACGACTTTGTCCGCTGCGGCAGGCGCGATCCTCGCGATGGTTTGTTCCTGGGGCAAGTTCGGGAAGCCGGACATCACGATGGCGTTGAACGGTGCACTGGCTGGTCTGGTTGGCATCACGGCGAACTGCGATCGTGTCTCTGAGATGGAAGCATTGATCATCGGTGCGGTCGCCGGTTTCCTGGTGTTCGCCGGCATCCTTGCCTTGGACAAGCTCAAGATCGACGACCCGGTCGGTGCCTTCCCCGTACATGGATTGTGCGGCATCTGGGGCGGACTGGCGACTGGAATCTTCGGCGACATCCCTGATGGAATCGCGTCGCAAGGAGAGTTCTTCTTCGTGCAACTCAAATCGACTGCCATCATCTGTGCCTGGGCCTTTGTGACGATGATGGTTGTCTTCTACGTGCTCAAGGCCATCGGGATGTTGCGAGTCTCGCCCGAGGAGGAACAGCGGGGGCTCGATATTACCGAACACGGCATGGAGGCTTACACACTCAGCTGAAAGCAACGTCTGTTCTCCGGCTGCTGCGAAGGCCCGATTCGAAAGGATCGGGCCTTCGCCTTTTCTCCGTCAGTCTTCCAGTTCGGTCAGGATTCGATCGAGAAGACGCGAGACATACTTCTCCAGTCGAGGCGGCACGTCGGATGACTCTCGCGGCAGGTTTTTGAGCTGTTGCAGTTGCGGGTCGACCTTGTGATCCAAGTCGTCGAGCGCATTGAGGGCAGCCATCGAGGTATACAGGCCGAATCTCTGCATGTTGGCTCGGGTGATGAGGATTGTCAGGGTCTGCACCTGATCGTCCGGCTCGTCGCTGTAACGGGCAAGGGCCTCGGCGGCCACGATCTTGACCGCCTCCGACGGATCTTCGAGGGCATCGACGAGCGGCTCGTGAGCAACCGAGACTGCCTCTTCTCCGCGCATCAGGAGGCCGAGTGCTGCCCAGTAGCGAACCACAACATTTGGATGCGACAGGTCATCCACGAGTTCGGACGTCGCTTCCGGGGCGAGTGACGAAGCCAACTCGGCTGTTTCGAGAATCCGTTCCACCGGATACTCGTTCTCGCGACGGGAGAACTCATAGGGGGTGAGGCCGTCGGGAATCGTGTGGAGATGAATCTCCGGGATGAAGCCCACATCGCGAATGGCCAGAAGATGTTCGCGATTTGCCTCGCGGAGTCGGGCAAGTGTTTCCTGGTGAGCCTCACTTCCGGCAAGGTTGTTGACTTCATCCGGGTCGGCATTGAGATCGTACAACTCTTCGGGCGGTTTCTGCTGCCAGAAATGTGACTGAGCTTCGTTCAGTTGTCCGAGGTCGTACATCTGCTTCCAGATTCGCGTGGTGGGCGTCTGGAACATGTACTCCAGAAACTGGCCGTAGATCTCGTGGGGGTTGTAGTTGCGGATGTAGACGTACTGCTGATCTCTGAGGCTACGGACGAGGTCGTATCGCTCGTCCATGCGACCGCGAAAGCCGTAGAGATAGGGTTGTGGCTCTGCGATCTGCTCGCCGGCGAAGGCGTGTCCCTGGAAGTGTTCGGGGATCGCGATGCCTGCAAGACTGAGCAGCGTGGGGGCCATGTCAATGAAGCCGACAAGCCGGTCGGTTGTTCCACCTGTCTGATAGTCGGCCGGTCTGAGGTGAGCGAATTTCTCCGGGATGCGGATGAGCAAGGGCACGTGCAGACCGGAGTTGTAGGGCCAGCGTTTATTGCGAGGCATCCCTGAACCGTGATCGCCGTAGTAGAAGACGATGGTGTCTTCGGCAAGTCCGGCGTCTTCAAGTTCGCCCAGCGTTTCGCCGAACTGAGCATCCATCATCGTGACGCGGTCGTAATACTGGGCCCAGTCCTGACGGACCTCCGGTCGATCCGGGTGATAAGCCGGGATGCTGACCTGTTTCGGATCATGGATGCGATTTTTACGCGGGATGGCGTTACGAATCTGACTTTCGTGACTGATGGTGTGATTGAAGATGGCGAAGAACGGCTGCCCCTCCGCCCGGTTTTTCCAGTGAGCCGTGTTTGAGGAATCATCCCAGACCTGTCCGGGCTTTTCGAGGTTGTAGTCCTCTTTCGAGTTGTTGGTGCAGTAATAACCGGCCTCTCGGAGATATTGCGGATACATCAGGAACCCGTCCGGTAACTTTAGCTGACTCCGCATGTGCTCTGCTCCCGTGCTGGGTGGGTAGAGCCCGGAGATCAGACATGTGCGGGCCGGTGCACACACCGGCGCATTGGACCAGCAGGTGAGGTAACGCAGACCGGTCTCGGCGAACGCGTCGAGGTTGGGCGTCGTGGCGTATTCGTCCCCGTAGCAACCGAGATGCGGACCGTTGTCCTCGCTGGTGATCCACAGGATGTTCGGACGATCGGCTGCCCGTGAGAGGGATTCGGTCAGCGGCGAACAGAAGCCGACCAGCGTGAGGAGAGTCGTCAGGAGGAGGCGGTGAGACATCGTAGGTTCCCAAGCGAGTTCGTGTGTGCGGTGAGCGGCTCGTCCGCGTGGAGTCGACGTCTCGCTATGATGACGACGCCCGGTGCGGATTGCCAATCCGGGTACGAACAAGCTTTGAGAACGGGTGCGTCCGTTGATTGGTGGGGGGGAGTCGACCAGTCGATTGATGCTTGAGATGAATAGAACGCGGATGACGCGGATCGGGCCGATCAGGACGGATCGCTCATGAGCTTCAAGACAAGAGCGTACATCGGGTGACTATAGGACAATCCCGATCCAACGAATTCGCCGGTCGATGCGCCTACTTGAAAATCAGTGGGCGGATTTCGATCGGATTGGTTGCTGTCGGATGAGGCTGCGATTCATGTTCGTCGAACGGTTCGGACGATGCAGCGGTCGATCCGTACGGTAGAGTGGCGATCCGTTCCCCGGACAATCGCTCGAGCAGATTAATGATGTCGTCCAGCCGGGCATTGGCAATCTTCAACGTCAGACGCCCATCTCCTGCGGGTGAAACTTCACCGATCAGTTGGGCGTCATCCGTGGAGGCAACCGTCGATGATCCAGGATCACGCGGTGGCGGAGGGAATGATTTGCCGGACGTCATGAGTTGCCGATGCAACAGATCGACGATCTCGTGTAGCCGATCGGCGGGCAAGTCCTGTTGTCGGTCAATGAGTTGTTGATACTGGTGCTGCAAGTGGTCGAGCGTGTCGACGAGTTGTCTCACCTCCGATAGCCGCTCGACGTCGCGGCGCAGCGATTTGACTTCTGCCTCCAGTGGATGACGGCTTGCGTCGAGGTCCGTCAGACCCGGTGAAAGCGACGGATCATCGTGTGAATCCGGTTCGAGATCCCAGAGGTCCTCATCGTTGAGCGCCAGTTCGGGGGGCGGGGGGAGTAGTTCGACCTGTTTGTTGTGATTCGGCTCCGCACGGAGTTGTTCGGGGGAGACAACGATCATGGTGCGCGACGGACGAGAGGTTCGCGGATCGCCGTCTCGGTTTCCGCCACGAGTGGATGAGACCATTCGCGATTCGCTCATCATCGGACGCGGACGAGTCGTTGCCGCAGGAGCCGGATTTGGTCGAGTTGCTGTCGGCTTCGCCTCAGCGATCGCGAGCGACTCTTCTCGGACGTCGATTTCCGGGAACGACGTCGCGGTGCTGATGTTCTCGGTTAAGGACGGAGTGGTGTTGCGCTGCGCTCCTGCAGCGTCCGCGATCATGGCCGAATCGGTCGCGGCGTGCGGCGTTGCCCGGTGGGCCTTCGCAAGGATGGCCCGTCGAACGTGAGCGGGTTCGGTGATCGCTGCGATCAGTGTCAACCCGAAGGCCATCATGAGGGCCCAGCAGGCCACATGGAGGGGACGGTTCTTCGTGAGCATCAGGAGAATTCAGGTTCAAAGATCCGACGAATTCGCCTCCATACGCGTGATCCTGGCGGACTTTGGGCAGCAGTGGGCTCAAAGACACATCGTCAGCTATCGACCTGCCGGGAGTGACACTTGCCGTCAAATCTCCCGAATCCGCGAGACTTGACGAGATCTCGCCAGTTGGCCCAATTGTCACAGTCGTGGGGCGGGCGAGTGAGCTTACGGGTGCTCGATATGCACCGTTATCAATGCAAAGAAAAGAAAAACGCGGTAAGGTCCCCTCAAAGCTCCCAGCTTTCCTTACCGCGTTTTAAGTTGTCTTTCGCAACGGGTGACGGTGGGCCGCCTCCCGTAGTCGTTCGCGTTGGTCTGCAAAGCCGGTCATCTTGGGAGTCAGGACCAAGATGCTGACAGGGGCCTCAGTTGAGTTGACTGTGGAGTCCTTACGAACCACACGCAAACATAGGTTGGCGAATTTGACAGTCAAACAAATTGGGCAGAGTTGCTGAAAACGGTTTGCTTCGGCCATGATTGACCGGCGAAATACGACCCGTTGCCCCTTTTCATGACGGATTGTGAGGATTGTATGATGCGATTATTCAGGCAGCGTCACTGGACCTTGTTCGTTTGTTGGTCAATTGGCTGGTCGACAACGCTCGCCTGGGGGCAGTCGACTCCACCGGACAAGGCGAAAGAGATCAAATCACGGCTCGATGACCTGGAAAGAGCGATCGACGCCATCCCTGAAGATGCTGGCGGAGGATACGGGCGAAACGACGTCGCCATTTGCGCGAAGGCGGCCGAGTGGATCCTCAGGCACGAGGAGTTCTACAAACCCGGTTACGTCGACGACACACTGTCGGTCCTCGCCCTCGGCGAGAAGCGGGCCGCTGAGCTCAAGGAGGCTGGTGACGCTGAACGACCGTCATGGATGAGCGGGAAAGGCACGGTCGTACTCGGGTATCGCTCTCAAGTGGATGGGTCTGTGCAGCCGTACGCAGTGTCGTTTCCCGAGGGTTTTGATGCGGACTCCGATCAGGTATGGCCGTTGACGATCAAGCTTCACGGCCGGCATCAGACGATGAACGAAGTCTATTTTATTCAGCGGCACTCGACGCAGGTTCAGGAGCCCCCGTTCGGCTCGATCCAATTGGACGTCTTCGGCCGCACGAACAACGCCTATCGCTGGAGCGGAGAGACGGATGTCTTCGAGGCCTTGGATGACGTGAAGCAACGATTCCGGATTGATGACCGCCGCATCACATTGTGGGGCTTCTCGATGGGAGGTGCAGGGGCTTGGCATCTCGGGCTGCATTACCCGTCATTGTGGTCATCCGTTGGAGCCGGGGCCGGGTTTGTGGATTTCTACGATTACCAGAATCAAATATCACAACTTCCATCGCATCAGCACCGGACCCTGCACATCTACGATGCGGTCGACTATGCACTCAATGCGGCCAATGTGCCGTTCATTACGTATGGCGGAGAGGTCGACAAACAATTGGCCGCCAGCCTGCACATGAAACTGAGTGCGTTAAAGCTCAATGTGCCGCTGAGCATGCTGATCGGTGCTGGCATGGGGCACAAATTCGACGACACGAGTACCGAGACATTTCAGACGTTCCTGGCAGAGAACGCTAAGTCCGGAAGACCGCTGACATCCGACCGGAAGCAGATCCGATTCGTCACCTACACACCAAAGTACAACCGGTGCGATTGGCTGACCATCGAGGAACTGGACCAACTCTACGAGAAGGGGACGGTCGAAGGGGGCATCGACGAGGACGGGAGACTCAAGCTCTCGACAGCCAACGTCCTTGCACTGAGTCTCAATCGTGGGGTTGCCAATGAGGTCAGTCTTGATGAACAGGGGCCGTTCGGGTTGCAAGCAGCGTCGGGTGAGGAGACAGCCGCGACATTTGTCCGCGAATCCGGCCGTTGGCGTGACTTGGACGAGAACGAATCACGAGCCTTTCATAACTATTCAAAATCCCGCAAAAGGCACGATCTCCAAGGACCGATTGACGACGCCTTCATGCAACCGTTCGTTTGCGTGCGTGGAACTGGTGCTCCGTGGTCACAACCGCATCAGGATTGGGCCGAATGGACGCTCGCGCGATTCGAACACGAGTTTGACAAATGGCTTCGCGGAAAAACCCCGGTCGTCGACGATGTCGCATTGACAGATGATCAGATCGCGGAGCGAAATCTGATCCTGTTTGGTGACCCCGGCTCAAACTCGATCCTCGCTCGAATCGTCGACCGATTGCCAGTGACATGGACTCGCGAGGGCTTTAAGGTCAATGGAAAGACCTACGACCCGGCGACACATGGACTTGCTCTGATCTATCCGAACCCGTTGAACCCTGACCGGTACGTTGTCGTGAACTCTGGTCACACGATGCACGAGAGTGACTTTCGGGCGTCGAACGCATGGTTGTTCCCAAAACTCGGAGACATCGCCGTCATCCGCTTCAACCGGCAACAGGAGGGGAGCTATCAGGAAGAAACCTTGTGGGCAGAGCTGTTCGATAACGAATGGACACTGACCACGAATGAAGGTCCATAACGCAACGACCGACGCGTCGGGTCAAGGAAAAAAGAACAGGTGTCGCAGCTCGAAAGCCTCGACACCTGTTCCTGATTTTCAGATCGCAGTTTTCGGCCTGCTGTGAACTTGAGTCCTGGGGAGAAAGATCTCCCCAGGGTCGTGTTCACGATGTCAGAGTTGGGATGTCCAATCCGACATCAGGCGTTCTTCCCTGCTCTGATCGACTCAGTAGGTGCAACCGTTGCCACAAGGAGCAGCACAGGTCGGAGCACAGCAGTCGGTCGGGCAGCAGCAGCTCGGAGCCGGAGCACAGCAGGTGTGCTTGCAGCACCGACGGTTGCGCCACTTGCAGCGAAGACGGGCCAGGAGGCCGATTCGCTTGTGACCACAGCACACGGGGGCACAGTGGTGTCCACAGCCGCTGTCGCAGCAAACGGGAGCGGCACAGCTGCACGGATCATTGCAGCAGTCACCACAGCCGTTGTCGCAGCAAACGGGAGCTGCACAGCAGGGGTCCTCGCAGCAGCCATTGTCGCAGCAAGCCGCAGCTGGGGCACAGCAGGTCGGCTCACAGCAGGGATCGGCACAGCAATCGGACGGGCAGCAGCAGCTCGGTGCAGGAGCGCAGCAGCCATAGTCCTTCTTGCAGTGACCGCCAAACAGACCTGCGTCAGCGACATTCACGCTGGCACAGATCACCATCGCAGCAGTCAAAGTCGTCCACTTCATCTTGAAATCTCCTCGACTTTCCGGGTTGAGTTTGTGAGGGGCGTCTTGGCCGGGTTGATCGAAGTCCTCAGACTTTCTGATCGAGACCAACCTTCGGATGCCACTCACACGACGATTGGGTCCACCTGGACTCTTGTTTCGTCCAGTTCCCATGAATCTCTCGCCGTCGAAGCGCAGATTTCGCGACAACCACAGCACATGCGAGTCAGTCCGCTCGGTTGTACCGATTTTGACTCTCGCCGCTTGCGGACTCTGACACCTGTGCCGAACGTGCCCGTCAGCAGAGTCGGTCAAACCACGGTGGGAGATCGCTCGACGCAACGATACGATAGCCGCAGAATCATCCACCCGTGTCAAACCTTGACGGTTGTATCAATGGATCACGCTCCAACAACCGCCGCCGCATTTGTGATCATCGTCGCCACAGGAGTCGTTGCCCGGGCAGTGACAGCGATGAGATCCACAACGCTGACCACCGCATGGGTCTGGAGCATGGCATCGGTCGTGTACTGGCTGATCACGCTTTGCTGGCCGGTGATTTCTCCCGGGACAAAGGAGGGAGTCGATGACCTGATGTGGTATTCCGTTGCATTGCTGAGTCTGTGCCCCCCCATTGCCGTCCTCGGGGCACGCCGACCGGGAGCAGCCGCCTGGACGTGGTTCGTGATCCTGCCCATGTTGGCCGTCCTCGGCTGGCCCATGCTGACGGTGTTGGGAAGTGACCTCCAACCCGGCAGCTTTCAACTGGAACTCCCTCAGTTGATCGGATTCACGCTCGTGCTCGTCATGGGAACGGGGAATTACGTGGGGACGCGGTACTGGATTTCAGCCTGTCTGTATGCGGTGGCTCTTTGCCTGATCGTCGCTCCACTTTCGACCGTCACTCCGGCCAGCCTCACGCCTGGATTCGCTCGGACTCTCGGTAGCTTGGCGATGGGAGCGGCCGTGATCGTTCCTTCGCTCCTCCCGCGTCGATCCGAAGCTCGTGATCCTCTCGATCGGATCTGGTACGATTTCCGTAATCTGTTCGGCCTTGTCTGGAGCCGACGCCTGCAGGAGCGGATCAACGGCGTCGCTCAACAGCGGGAGGTTCCGGTGGAGATGACGCCACTCGGAATCCTCTGGAAGGAATCGCTGTCCGAGACATCTCGCAAGGAGGCGAAAGATAAGCTCGAACAGGTACTCCGTTGGCACCTGCGGCGGTTCGTCGACGCTGAATGGATTGATGCACGAATGCCTCCTCCGTCGTCGCCCGACTGAGAGGAATTTCTCATTGACTTGTCACTCGATCCACTCGACTTTCGCTCGGGACCGTAACTCCGCGACTTGCTGATCCCACATCCTCTGCGAAATCCGCTCAAAAACCGCAGGACGCACATCTTCCAGGCTCAACTGTCCCGGTTGCTCATCGGTCACCTCGATCAGATGCACGCCTGCTGCCGTGCGAACCACGGGGCTCAGTTCGCCCGTCTTGAGAGCAAACGCCACATCCGCGAATGGCGCCGACATGATCCCTCTAAACGGGAAAAATCCGACATCTCCCCCGGCATCAGCACTCGGTCCCTCAGAAAACTGCTTTGCCGCATCTGCGAACGTCGTCTCATCGGAGGCAATTTGTTCGCGAACCTTCTCGATTCGATGTTCGGCGTCGATCCACGCTTCCTCAGCTGCGTCTGGCGCCACTTTGATCACAATGTGCCTTGCCTGCAGTTTGGTCCCGTCTAACTCTCGTCGATGAGCCTCGTACTCTTCACGGAGTTTTTGATCCGGCACAACGGTGGACATGTATGCCTTCCAGGCGAGGGGCAGGCTCAGTGTCTCTCGCAGCAATGTCTCGTTGATTCCCAATTCCTCAAGGAATTGGTTCGGTTCCTTGCCAAGACGCTGAAGCAATGAATAGATCTGCTCGACCTGGGCGTCAAGGGCCGACGCGCTCGCTTTGACGCGCCGACTCGCCAGGAAGTCGGCCATCAACCGCTCTTCAACGAGTCGCTCCAGCAATCGCCGCTGGATTCCCGGTCGCTGCGACTCTTCAATCCCCCGGACCAGACATGCCAGGTCGAAATCCGTTCGTGTAATGACATAGCGATTCACGCGAACGAGCGGTTCCGCACCAGTGGCGTTTTCGTTCGCTGAAGCCAGTGGACATGCCCACGCAGACACAAGCATGAATGCCATTCCGCAATGCGTCATCCTGCGTCGCACCTTGTCTCCTCCCTGGATCAAACATCATCGCCTGCTCGTCAGCAGATTAAGCACTGACTGCTCGTCGCGTCCAGCACAAAGCGGCGTCGCTTGGCTGAATCAACCTGCGACAGAAACGGCAGCCTCGATCAGACTGGACTCTTCGATCGTTGCGAGGGCGTCCAGTTCATCAGTTTCTCGACGCAAATCTGACCATCCGGTGCAGCTGTCAACGTGTCGCGCCAGTCGCTCCTCGACGAGCATCTGCTCGATTGCTTCCGCCTGTCGTCGACGACGTTCCCGCACGTGATCGAGTGCCAGAAATGCCAGAATGCCCAGAAATCCGGCCGAATACATGTAGATCCGCATTTCACTGCCGAACTTGTCACTTGTCGCAAAGCCGAGCAGAAATCCGCTGAGGATCAGGATCGTGCAGACACTCAGCAACGGTCGTTCGGAGGGGTCGCGATATCGTTTAAGGCTCATGAATCCACCTGGAAAATGACGGTCGAAAGTCGGTCGAACGGATGTTGTCGAACACCCCGGTCTCGGCAGACCCTCGTGACCTCAAAAAACCTAGGTCGCTGCGATTGGCTGTCAAACGCAATCCGGCACTTGAGACGTTTCAAGTTGTTTGTATGCGGTCGCTCTGTGGTGGCTGTACCGGTTATCCTGCATCGCCTACGCTCAACTGTGGGTCGATGCCTTTCGACATCCGCGAGTCGCCTTACTCCTTTCCCTGTCTCCCATGAAGATCGCTCTTGCACAACTGAATCCCACCGTGGGCGACCTCCCCGGCAATGCCGAGTTGATTGCTCAGGCCGGCGGAGAGGCTCGTGAGGCAGGAGCCAACCTGCTCGTGACCCCGGAACTGGTCATCTGCGGATATCCCCCCAAGGATCTGCTGCTCAGGGACGGTTTTGTTGCCGCATGCGACGCGGCCATCGACACGCTGGCTAAAACGCTCGACGCCGACTTGGGAGTTCTGGTCGGACATCCCACGAAAAGAGGCGTCCCGACCGGTCAGATTGCGAACGGCGTCAGCCTGCTTCATGGGGGCAAGGTCCAGACCACCATCCAGAAGTACCTTCTGCCGAACTATGACGTCTTCGACGAACAGCGGTACTTCCGGGAGGCAGATGACGTCACACCGATCGAGTTCGGTGGACTCCGCCTCGGCGTCCACATCTGTGAGGACGCGTGGTGGGGAGACCCTGCGACGTTCTATCACCAGGACCCCTGTCAGAGACTCGATCCCATCACCCGACTCGTGCAGCAGGGTGTCGATCTGCTGATCAACCTCTCCGCCAGCCCGTTCGAGATCACCAAACCCCAGCGACGTCTGGGCATCCTCAGACCGCATGCAGAGAAACATGGCAAGCCACTGCTGTTCGTGAATCAGGTCGGCGGCAATGACGATCTCGTGTTTGACGGCAACAGTCTCGTGCTCAACGCTCAGGGCAAACTCGTCCAACAGCTGCCGGGGTTTGAGTCGTCACTCCAATACGTCGACACCAACCACTGGGGATCGCCACTGACGCCGGTCGATGCCGCACGGGAGGACCTCCTGCTTGAGGCGCTCACGCTTGGCCTTGGCGACTACATGCGAAAATGCGGGTTCACCGATTGTGTCCTCGGCCTGTCCGGAGGCATCGACAGTGCCCTCGCCGCCTGCATCGCGGCTCGTGCGGTCGGACCGGAGCACGTTCACGCACTGCTCATGCCTTCACGGTACAGCAGCGATCACAGCGTGGATGATGCCCGCGTGCTTGCTGACAATCTGGCCATTGATTGGGACATCATCCCCATCGACGCGGTGCACACCGCTTACGAACAGACGACGGTCATCGGCGACGATCTGCGTCAGCAACCCGCTGGACTCGCAGACCAGAACCTGCAAGCCCGCATCCGGGGTGCGATGGTCATGGTCCGCAGCAATCATCATGGCTGGATTGCACTTGCCACAGGCAACAAGAGTGAACTCGCCGTCGGCTACTGCACACTCTACGGCGACATGGCGGGTGGCTTCGCGGTCCTGTGCGATCTCCTCAAGCGGGACGTCTACGCGGTCTCCCGGCATATCAACACGCTGGCAGGGAAGGAGGTCATTCCCGAACACATCATCAACAAACCCCCCAGCGCTGAACTTGCCCCCGATCAGGTCGATCAGGACACGCTGCCGCCGTATCCGCTACTCGACGACATTCTCGAAGGCCTCATCGAACACGAAGAGTCGGTCGCCTCGCTCTGTGAGAAATTTCCACCCGAGACGGTCCGCTGGGTCGCCACACGTGTCGACCGGAATGAGTTCAAACGCCGTCAGATGCCTCCCGGCATCAAACTCTCCGAACGCGCCTTCGGCAGCGGTCGACGCATGCCCATGGCCGCACGTATCAATCACTGAGGTTTTTCGCTTAAACGTCCGTCCATCGCTTGCGGCTTAGCACAACCCGAAACCATTGAAGACCAAACCGCACCCATGTCTCACCCGCCCCCCGGCACCCCACCGCCACGTGACGCAACCGCGAAATCCTTCACCCGCCTGGTCGAGGTCATCGCCAAACTCCGTTCTCCCGATGGCTGCCCCTGGGACCGCGAGCAGACCCTCACAACCATCAAACCCTACACGCTCGAAGAGACCTACGAACTCCTCGAAGCGATCGACTCAGATGACAACAATGCCATCTCAGAAGAACTGGGGGACCTCCTCTTACAGGTCGTACTCGACGCTCAGATCGCAGCGGACGAGGGTCGCTTCGGGCTGATCGAGGTCATCGACCGCATCACCGACAAGATGATCCGTCGTCATCCGCACGTGTTCGGCGACGCCCACGCGGAGACAGCTTCCGACGTTCACACACATTGGGATTCTGCCAAGTCGAAAGAGAAGGAGCGTGAGTCAGTCCTCGATGGCATCCCACGTGAACTCCCCGCTCTGGCCCGAGCCGCAAGGCTCACCAAGCGAGCAGCCCGTGTCGGGTACGACTTCCCCCACCGGCTGATGCTGTTCGACAAGCTGCAGGAGGAACTCGCCGAACTCCATCACGAGTTGTCCCCCGAGGCCCCGCTGCCCATTGTGCCCGCGTCCGTCGAGGGTGACCGCGTCAACGACGAATCGATCGACGACCCTGCACGGCAAGACCGCATCGAGGACGAACTTGGCGACGTCCTGTTCGTGATGGCCAACATTGCCCGTCGCTGGGGCATCAACCCCGAAGAGGCACTCCGCCGCAGCAACCGCAAATTCTCCGAACGGTTTCAAGCCATCGAACGCGGACTCGCCGCCGAAGGCAAGCATATTCAAGATGCAACTCTCGTCGAGATGGAAGAGCATTACCAACAAGCCAAACGACACGAAGCGAGCCAGTAACCGATGAAGCAAAAGCTGAACACAACGACACCACGGATACTCGCCACGACTCTTGCCGCCCTCTGCTGCACGTCACCGGCTCTGTCGAGTGACGCAGACAGCAAGTCGTCAGCAGAGTTGATCGCCGAGGTCGAGTCTGGGCAGCGAGAGACGGCTCACGCCGACTGGTGGGGCTTCGATGAGACAGACGCCACTGAGGCGATTCAGCAGGCGGTCGACTCTGGTGCGAAGAAGGTTGTGATTCCGTTTGTTGGTCAACCGTGGATCATTCGTCCGGTGACGCTGCGAGGCGACCTCGAATTGTTCTTCGAGCCGGGCATTCTCGTGCTGGCGAAGCAGGGTGAATTCCAGGGCGGGGGCGATTCCCTCTTCGCCGTGCAGGATACGTCCAACATCGTCATTCGTGGGTACGGCGCCGTGCTACGGATGCGGAAGGCCGACTATCAGCAGCCGCCTTACCAGAGAGCCGAATGGCGAATGGGACTCAGGGTCATGGGCTGTCAAAACGTCACCGTCGAAGGACTGCGGATCGAAAGCTCGGGTGGCGATGGCATCTACATCGGATCATCGGGCAAGAACCGCTGGTGCGAAGACGTCACCATCCGCGACTGTGTCTGCTTCGACAATCACAGGCAAGGAATGAGTGTGATCAGTGCCCAGAATCTTTTGGTCGAGAACTGCCAATTCACCGGCACGTCTGGCACACCACCCGAAGCCGGAATCGACTTTGAGGCGGACAGCGAGGACGAACGGTTCGTCAACTGCGTCGTTCGTAACTGCACGTTCGAGTCCAATTCGGGTCATGCCATTCTGATTTACCTCAAGCCGATGACCAGCAACAGCGAACCGGTCTCGATCCGCGTCGAGAACTGTCACAGCCGCATGGGCACGCCCGGCATGACTCCCGCCGATTTCGAGAACCGAGAAACATCGGGTTGGTCCGGCATGTCGGTCGGTGCCATCGGCGACGACGGACCTGACGGCCTCATCGAGTTCCTCGACTGCACGACGCAGAACAGTGGCAAAGAAGGCGTCAAGGTGTTCGACAAGTCGGCTGATCGCGTGAAGGTACGCTTCGTCCGCTGCAAGTGGTCGAATCCCTGGGTCTCACGACACCGCAGTGACAGCTCGCCGCGCGTGCCCGTGTTAATCCAACTCCGCCGTCCGGAAATCACCAGACGACCCGGCGGCATCGAGTTCATCGACTGTCACGTCTTCGACGACCGCTTCGCCCCCGTGGTCGAATACACTCAAAACGACAGTCACCTCGGCCTGTTCGACGTCACCGGAAACCTCACCGTCCACAGCCCTCACCAACCGCGACTCAAACTGGGACCGGACACGACAAACGTCGACCTGAAGATCATTGCGGCATCAAAAGAATGACAGCTACTCCGGTGAACGAGTCAGGCATTCGTGAATGGTCGCATCATCGTGGACAACGTTCTGATCGAGTCGTGATGCAGGCTTGCCTCGGATGGGAACAACGTCAGCGCCCGCGAACATGTTGTCTGTCACTTCACCGTCGGTGCCGGGAGTGAAGGCCAGCGGGACAGTGAAACCGGAAATCCGGTTATTCCTCACGGTAAGGTGCGTGTCCTTGTTCGGGCCGCCGTTGACCCAGACGGCGAATGTGCGTTCTCTTTGTTCGTCGACGGGGAACAGATCATCCGCGTCGGTCGTGCGTTCGATGATCGTGTTTCCCTCCATGTGACTGCCGCGTGCTGCGTCGAAGTGCACGCCGACAATCTCGCCGCGTCCGTCGTCAAAGCGTTTGAGGTGCAGATCGTTGATGCAACAATTACGCAGCACGCTCCCTTCGCCGATCAGTCGCACGCCATGCGGGATCGTATGTCTCTCAAGCGTCGAACCGCCTGTTGAGTTGACGTGACACGCTTCAATCGTCGAAGCCGAACCGACCAGACGGATGCCGAAGTAGGTGTTCGCATCAAGCGCCACACCGTCAATCACATGCCCCGTCGAACGTGAGTCGACACGGTCAGGCGAGTTGATGTCGATCCCGAAGTAGAAGCCACGGATGGTTCCGTTGGAGATGCTGATCCGTTTTCGATCATTCGTCCGCACACCGATGGCTGTGGTGTCGGTCGCTGCTGATCCAAGCAGCGAATTCCCACCAAGGTCGAGTGTCACATCGTCCGCCTCGATCGTGACCGCGGCGCCCGACTTGCGTGGAAACGAAAGATCAGCATCGAGACGATACGTCCCCGATGCCGTGATCACTGCAGGCAATTCCGTCAGCACGGTCACGCCGTCATCCGCGTAGCTTGAGGTAGGGCAAACCACGATGAACAGAACGACTGACCAGCAGAGATTCTTTAACCCATCGACATTCATGGCAGATTGCCACACTCGATTCAGGAGGAACCACGCAATAATCCGTCTCTTAACATTCGCGACCATTTGTATCATTCGCGGTTGTGAATAAGAAACCACGAATGACGCGAATTCGGCAAATAGTTTAGCAGCATCCGCGATTCTCCACTCGATCCGGATCATCCGTGGTCAATTGCCTCATTCACTTCACATAGTCGTTTCGCTCAGCGGTGTCTTTTGAGAGGTATTGCACGAATTCCCACTCCGTGTCGTCTGCATCGTGGAAGTACACGCGGATACGATGCGGGTGCGGGTCGGCCTGAAAGCCCTCACGGTAACCCGCGTCTCGCAGAGCCTCCGCGACTCGATTGGCGTCGTCGACCACGATCCCCACATGATTGAAGCCATTCTTTGTGTAGTTCAACTCCGACAACTGCAGATCGGACGCCTGCGTCAAAGCGATGTACGATCGCTCGTCTCCGACGTGTGCCCACTCCTGACCATCAGTCACAGCCCGATGACGCACGGCGAACTCCGGGACAGCCGTCGTCAGGAACCGGATCGCTTCGTCGAGGTTGCTGACAGTCAAATTCACATGTTCAACGTATGCGGACATATGCGTTGCTCCAAGTTGGGCATCAAGTGGAAGTAGCGATCGAGTGCTGCGCGATCCGGGGGGCACAGTTCACACGAGAGACATCACCATCCGCCCAGGCCATCACCTTTGGATTCATGACGCGATACCACAGCGGGGGGATGACGGCCAGCACGTAGCAGCCGGGATACCCCGACGGCAGGTGCGGCAAGTCCTCGAAGTTCCGCAGTGCCTGATACGGCCGAAGCGGATTGGCGTGATGATCCGAGTGACGTTGCAGGTGGAACAGCATCAGGTTCGAGACGATGTGATTCGTATTCCAACTGTGACGCGGCGTGCAGGCCTCATAGCGGCCGTTCTCACGCTTCGCACGAAGCAGCCCGTAATGCTCGACATAGTTCGCCAGGGTCAACTGCCAGATGGCTCCATACATGTGCAGCAGCAGGAACGGCAGCATCCGCCATCCCCAGAGCGCGACCACACTGCCGTAGATCGTCAGCGTCAGCGTGTACCCCTGCAGAATCTCGTTTCGCCAGTTCCAGAAATTGTGTCCGTGTTTGGCCAGACGCTCCCGCTCGATTTCAATGCCTCGTCTCAGGGCTCCATACTGCTCGCGGATCGCAAAGCGGTACACCGACTCGCCCATCTTCGCAGATGCGACGTCTTCCGGCGTCGCGACCTGTGTGTGATGTCCCCGGTTGTGCTCCAGCCGGAAGTGACCATAAGCCGAGAAGGCGTTGGCGGTCATGGCTCCGAGTTGATCCCATCGATTGAGCTTGTGGCCCAATTCATGCCCAACAACAATTGCTCCGCCGGAGACAGCACTCGCTCCCAGCGTCAACGCCGCCGCCAGCCACAAGGGCACATCATGGGTGCCGAGAATCCAGAAGCACCCATAGAAGTTGACGAAGTAGAGCGGCAACGCACAGAACAGCAGTCGCCGGTAGAACGAATCGGCGGCCATCTGCTCGACGACCTCTTCCGGCGGGTTGTGCGGGTCCTCGCCGAAGATCATGTCGAGGACGGGAATGAACCCGAAGATCGTGAGCAACGGCCCACACAGCCACAATGGGTTCTCCGTCGCCAGAAACACAACGATCCAGTACGTCGGGATCAGGATCGTCAACAACGAGATCACCCACATGTATCGCTTCCGGTCGCGATACTCGATCCGGTCGCCGTTCGTTGTTTCGGAAACGAAGATCATGAGTTGTGCTCACGTTGGGCTGACAGCTGAATGATATCACGTCGGGCCGCTGTTGTCCGATTTCATGTCGACCGACGACCGCCGACTGGCAACCGCCTCTTTCTCGCGAATTGCAGCCGTTCCAACGTTTCGCTACCTTTCTGCGTACAGTGAAGGGAGTCCCTTTTCGCCTCATCACTCACTCTACAAATCAGACGTATGTCATTGCTGCTTCAATATGTTCGGAAAAGCTACCGGGAGCCGGACGGCAGTCCACTTCCCGTGCTGAACATTCAGCGGTTCGAGATCAAACCGGCCGAGCAGGTCGCCTTGATTGGCCAAAGCGGCGGCGGCAAGACGACCCTGCTCAACGTCGTCTCCGGCATCACGGCTGTCGACAGCGGTCTGGTGCAGGTCGACGGCGTCGACGTCTCGAAACTGCCGGAGGTCTCCCGCGACCGGTTTCGAGCAGAACGGATCGGCATCGTGTTTCAGACATTCAACCTCCTGCCCGCGTTCTCCGCGTTGGAGAACGTGCTGCTGGGCATGACCTTCTCCGGCAAGGTCGATCGCCCATACGCCCGCAGTCTGTTGGAGCAGGTCGGCCTTTCGCATCGACTCAATCACCGTCCCGGTCAACTCTCCGTCGGCGAACAACAGCGGGTCTCGGTCGCTCGCGCGCTGGCCAATCGTCCCAAACTCATGTTGGCTGACGAGCCGACAGCGAGCGTCGACATGGCCCATCAGGAAACGATCCTGACCCTGCTGCGGACCGCTTGCTCGGAGAACAACGTCTCGCTTCTGCTGGTCACACACTCGCCCGAGGTCTCCGCCCAGTTCGAACGAGTCGAGGAACTCACCGCCTTCAACAAACCGGAGGCAGCCGCGTGAATCTCCTCTCAATCGTCTGGAAAAGTATCCGTCAACGCTCTCTTGCATCGTCTCTGACTGCACTCAGCGTCGCCCTCGGCGTGGCGTTGATGATCGCGGTGCTGGTGATCAACGGCGTGGTCGGTCGCATCTTCAGCCAGTCGGGCAGCGGATACGACCTTGTCGTCGGGGCCCAGGGGGGCAGCGAACTCCAACTCGTGCTGAGTTCGATCTACCGCATTGGCAAGCCGTACGACAATCTCCCCTGGCGATTCTATGAGGAACTCCAGGACTACGCAGGCGTCGATCAGGTCATCCCGCTCTGCTTTGGTGACACGACATCGGAGGAGGAGGGCAGCTTCCCGATCATCGGCACGCTGCCTCGTTTCTTCGGCACGAACTATGCCCCCGGTCGTTCATTCGGCATCAAGAAGGGAGGGGAGATTCTGAAAGGGACCTGGGATGCGGTCATCGGATCAGAGGTCGCCAGAGTTAATGGCTGGGATATGGGATCAACATTCAAGATGGTCCACGGTGGTGTCCAAGATCACGTTCATGATGAGGAGTTCACTGTCACCGGAGTCCTTGCGCCAACCGGCACTCCCAACGACAGGACGGTCTACATCCATCTCCGCGGTTTCTTCATGCTGGACGACCATGCGAAACCGGCCTCCGAAGCAATCGAACGGAATGCGGCCCTGTTCGGAGAGAATATTGAGGAGTTGCGGATTCAGTACGCGGACCTGTTGAAGAAGGAAGAGGCCGCCAAGAAGTCCGGCCAGCACGTTCATCATCATGACGGGATCCCGGACATTCAAAAGGAAGTCACGGCCCTGCTCGTGCTGACAAAGGCTCCCACGGCTTCGATCTTCCTGACGTCCAAGCTAAAGGAAGGGGTGATCGCCCAGGCGGTCAATCCGGTCTTCGTCATGCAACAGTTGATGCAGAATCTCGTGGGTAATGTGCGTTACGCGCTGATGGTGCTCACGGGGTTGATCATTGTCGTCTCGGGCATCGGCATTTTTGTGAGCATCTACAACTCGATGTCGGACCGCAAACGTGAGATTGCCATCATGCGGGCCCTCGGTGCCAGCCGTCAGCAGGTGTTCTCGATCATCCTCCTCGAATCGGTCGTGCTGACCGTCGGAGGTGGCCTGCTCGGCCTGCTGCTCGGTCACGGCCTCGTGTTCGCAGCGGCCCCGATCGTCACCGCCCGCAGCGGCCTGCTGATCAACCCGATGCACTTCGAAACGATCGAACTCTGGATCCTCCCCGCCCTGCTGGCGATGGCGATCGTCATCGGCATCCTCCCCGGCCAAACGGCCTACCGCACCGACGTCGCCAAGGCGCTCTACGACTGAGAGCTGTGCGTCATCTTTTAGCCGCACATTTGAAATGTGCGGCTAATCGATTCCCAATGCACTACGGATTCAGGAACTTCTGCAACCCGTCGAAACCGGCTTTGAGCGTATCGAGATCTGTCGCGAATGACAGCCTTACGTATCCGGGGGCGCCGAAGGCGTCGCCGGTGACGAGGGCCACGTGGGCGTCTTCGAGGAGGGCCGTGCAGAAGTCGGATGCGTTGTCGACGGTCTTGCCGCTGCCGAGGGGTTTGCCGAAGTAATCACTCACGTTAAAGAAGGCATAGAAGGCGCCGCCGGGGGTCGCGAGTGAGATGTTGGGAATCTCGGCGAGCCGGCTGAGTACATACTCTCGTCGCTTGGCGAAGTGCTCCAGCATGTCGGCGACACACTCCTGTGGACCTGTCAGAGCTGCGACGGCGGCCTTCTGGCTGATGCTGCTTGGGTTGGAGGTCTCCTGGCTTTGGAGGTTGTCCATCGCTTTGCTCACATCGGCGGGGGCGAGTGTCCAGCCGATTCGCCAGCCGGTCATGGCGTAGGCCTTCGACACGCCGTTGACGATGATCGTCAGCGCGGCCACATCGTCGCCAAATGTGGCAAAGCTGCGGAACTCGCTCCCCTCGTAAATCAGCTTGTCATAGATCTCGTCAGACATGACCGGGATGTTCCGTTTGACGGCAACTCGGGCGAGAGCTTCCAGTCCCTCAACCGTGTAGGCGGCACCGGTCGGGTTGCAGGGGTTGTTGAGCATTAGCAACCGAGTCTTGTCAGTGATGGCGGCCTCGAATTGCTCAGCGGAGAGACAGAAGCCGGATTCCTCGGTCGTGTCGACGATGACGGGCGTGGCCCCGGTGATCTCCACGAGGGCGGAGTAGCTCACCCAATACGGCGCGGGGATGATGACCTCGTCGCCCGGTCCACAGAGTGCTGCCAGAACATTGTGAATGGAGTGCTTGGCTCCGTTCGAGACGATCACCTGTGACGGTTGGTACGAAAGCCCCGTGTCCCGCTTGAAGGCGTCGCAGACTGCCTGCTTGAGTTCGGCCGTGCCGCCCGAGGGAGTGTAATGCGTGTGCCCCTCGTCCATCGCCTGCTTGGCCGCCTCACGAATATGCTCCGGTGTGATGAAGTCCGGCTCGCCGAGTGTGAACTCATGCACCTTCACGCCTTTGTTTTTGAGTTCTTTCGCCTTGGCAGCAGCGGCGATGGTGGCGGACGGCTTGAGGTTTTGAACAACAGCTGAGAGATGCATGGTCGCGAGTTTCGATTCATCTTGAGGAGGAGTGAGGCCCGAACCGGCCACAACGGCCCGTCCAGGGACACACACGAGAGTCCAGCGGTTCACCGGATTCAGACACAGTCCGCGATTGTTTGACGTCCGGGATCAGACGTCAAGCGTACGGTTGTCAATCAATTGAGGAGGACGTAGGTCGTTGCGAAATGTCCGGCTGCACCGCACAATCTCTGTGGAAGATACTCGATCCCTCAGTCACAGGTTATTCCGTGCTCAAACTTCTGGCCCGATGGTTTCTGAAACTCGCCGGTTGGTCGGTCGAAGGGGAGAGGCCGGAGTTCCACAAATATGTGATGGTCGCAGCTCCCCACACATCAAACTGGGATTTTCTGCTGATGCTGGCGATGGCGAAGGTCCTGGAGGTCAAGCCGCGTTGGGTCGGCAAGCATACTCTGTTTCGGTGGCCATTCGGCGGACTGATGCGGAAGCTGGGCGGAATCGCTGTCAACCGCAAGATTCCGGGCACGTTCGTCAAGATGGTCGTCGATGCATTCGAGACAGAACCGGAACTCGAACTGATCATTCCGCCGGAAGGGACGCGGAGCTTCCGACCCTTCTGGAAGTCGGGCTTCTACCGCATCGCCAAGGCGGCCAACGTGCCGGTCGTCATCGCGTATCTGGACTATCCCCGCAAGGCCGGTGGGATTGGCCCGTCGTTCCTGCCTTCAGGTGATGTTGTCCGCGACATGGACATCATTCGTGAGTTTTATGCAAACATCGAGGGGGCCTACCCAGACCAGTTCAGCACGCCTGTCCTCCATGAGGAACAGCGTCTTGAGGCGGAACGGTCGACGTAACTCTTCATCAATCCGATGGGCTGTGGACATGCTACGCTTCCATTCAAATGCGCTTCTGATCGCGATCGTGCTCATCGGTGGCAACCCGGTGATCGGTACAGAACCTGTTGTCGAACGGTCACAACTCCCGATGGTCGGCTTCACGCAATTTCGCACGAATCTTCCTGGGGGACGTCACGCCAACGTCACCACCATGCGGGCGAGAGTCGTGAAAGCAGACGGCTCGCAAAACCGCCCAATTGCCGACAGCCTCGTGACACGAGAGCATTCATGGACACAGTTTGCCGGATGGTCCCCCGATGGCACGCGAGCCGTCATCGGTTGCGGATGGGAGTCGCCCGGGAACGCCCGCTGGGAAGAGGAGCACCGCACCTTTCGGTTCAACGAGGACGGATGGCTGTACGATGTGCACCTGGTGAACGTCGCCGATGGCCGTGCTGAGAATGTCACGGCTGTCGAGCGAGTCAGCCACTACAACTCCGGACTCTTCTTCTGGCCGGACAATCCGGATCAACTCGGGTTCACAGCTCTTATCAATGGCATCTCGCATCCATTTCGTATGAATCTCGATGGCACGAACAAGGTCGATCTCACCGAAGGGACAGATGGCTTCACGTACGGGTTCGAGGCGTCACCGGATGGCAGCCGGATCGCTTATCACAAGGATTATCAGGTCTATCTCGCCGACGCTGACGGCTCGCATGCAACTCACATCGAGACCGGACACCCGTTCAACTTTGTCCCCATGTGGTCGCCCGATGGAGAGCACGTGCTGTTCGTCTCAGGCGAACACTACGACTGTCATCCCCACGTGGTCGGTCGCGACGGCTCACACCTCCGCAAGCTGGCGGACCGCAACGGCTATCGAGGCGTCGTCGAGTTCCTGGATGTCGAGGACTTTCACGGCGGCAGCAGCGACGTTCCTGTCTGGTCAATCGACGGCCGATTGGTTTTCTTCACTCGACGTGTGGGGACGAGCATCGAACTCGCGCAGGTTGATCTTGACGGAACGGTCACGCAACTCACTCGCAGTCCGGAGGGAGCGCACACGTACCATCCGACTCCCAGTCCGGACGGTCGAGCGATCATCTTCGGCTCAAACAGGACGCGCACCCGTCAACTGTACGTGCTGGATCTCCGGAGTGGCGAGGAACGTGCCCTCACCGATGTCCCCGCTGATCATGGCGCGATGTGGCCCCACTGGCAACGGTTTGCCGAGTGAGATTGCCACCCATCACTTGTTCACGAATGCGTGACTGAGTGACCGGGCATCGAACTGCTGCGGCACTTCGCCATCGGAAGCGTACAGGTAGAGCGCCCCGACCACGATCGCGTTCAGGGCCGAACTGATCAGGCTGACAACAATTAACGCCAGAACGCCGCACGCGATGCAGATGCCTCCCAGTGCTGTCTGACCACCGGCAAGCGCCATGACGCCCAGCACGATGGGGATGATGGCGACAAGCGAACACAGAAACGTAATCAGTCCGATGCCAAAGTTTGCGCTCAGCGACTCACCCCACGACTTTCGCAACACCGCGAACGACCGCTTGAACGCATCAATGGGGCCCGCTTTTTCGACAACCATCACCGGCACCACGAAGTACGTTGCAATGGACCAGGCACCCCCCAATAGGGCGGAAACGAGTTGTCCAACCTTGTCGGAGTACGATTCGATCGCCCGCAGAATGACACCGACCGTCGCACTCACCAGTGCCCAGGCGACAATCTGCGGCAAGCGTGAAAAGGCCGCCTGCAATCCATCGCTGACCGTTGGGTCACCTCCGCGAAAGCGAATGATCGCACAAGCGATAAGGGCCGTGTTGAAAAACACGATCACAAAGTAGTTGACGAAGTAGAAAGCAAACAGCACCACATACGCCAATACCTGATCGATGGTCTGCCCTTCATCCAGCACGACGTCGATGAACTGCGTGCTCCACAACGGAATCGCGAAGCTGGCCAGCACGATCAGGCACGCGATGCCACTCATGAGCGGAAACAGGAGAAGTTCCTTGTCGAGCTTGAGCACCTCCCAACTCTGTCGGGCTAACTCCCACCCGTTTGCAATACGTTGAAACATGGCTCGGCACTCCTCTTAATTCGTTTGAGATGGTGCAGTGGTCGCGATCCGCTCGGCGTTGAGCTTGAGGAATTCTTCAGCCCAATGATACTCGTCCAGCAACCCGGAGACATCCCTTCGCAGGATCGAATACGCTGCAAAGATCGCCTCGATCGTGGCCAGCCCACCCAGTGGATCATCGAACAACTTGCTCGTCCGTGGATAGGCCGTCTCCCAGGCAGGCAGAGTTCGCACCGGCACATTGAGGAACTCTTCTTCCATCTTGCCCGCCAGGCGCCACGTGCCGTCCAGCACGAGCAGCCCACGGTCAGCATCATCAACCGACAACTCCGGCCCCCCCAACCCGAGTCGCACATACCTATCGAGTGGCTCTTCGCCCACCCGGGGATACTTCCAGAAGGCAAACCCGTCGCGCCCCCGCAAGGGTTCGACCGAACACTTGCTCCGCTTCTCCTTCGGATGCACCACGATAATCGTCGGCAGTGTCATGCGTCATCCAGCCTCGATTGCCAGACATCAGGATTGCGACTGTTGTGGAAGACCGATGCAACAATGACTTCATCAATATCAACCCGGAAGTAGATCGTGTAGGGAAACTTGCCCACCGATGCTTCGCGAAGATCGTTGTGTGCAACGGCGTACAACTCCGGATGTTCTCTGATGCTCAGGAGTTTTGCGTGTACGGCAGCTTCGAACCTCTGCCCCAGGCCACGATTCCGCTCTTCGTACCAATCTCGCGCATCCTCGAACTCACGACGGGCGATCGGAACAAAACGAATATTGAGCATCAGGCCGGTTGATCCGCTGTTCGCCGAATCTCTTCCCACGGAATCGCTGCATCGGGATTCTTGTCATGCTCCGCCATTCGTCGATCCAGTTCGGCCTTCTGCTCGTCCGTCAACGGGATCGCTTTCCCCTCGGCGGTGATGCTGTCCCAGATCTCGCCGATGAGTGCGAGTCGTTCGGGAATCGAAAGCTTGGTGTAATCAGCGATGACGGTCGGCATCGGATCGCTCCTGTTTCTCGCTCTGTATCAAATGGTCGATTTCTCCAACATATCACAGGCCTCAATGCCCGGCCAGATGCGATCGCGGCCTCACTTACTGGCGTTGATCTCGCGGCACTGCTCTTCCAGTTTGGCGATTTCCGCTTCGAGACGGGGGACCTCTGTCGGGTCATCCGGCTGGTCACGGGCACCGGCGAGTTGCTGTTGAAGTGAGGCGATCTTCTTGCGAGCCGCTTCGAGTTGCTTTTTCTGCTTGCGATTGAGCGCCATAATCATTCCTGAGTTACTGAAACTGACGATGTTCCTAACAAGTTTACCCCATTCGCTTCATGACTGACCACCGGACCAGGCAGGACTTCCTCAACGCGCTGTCGACATCGCTGAGCGACGGCACGTTCATCTCGCTGACGATGAGCAAGCCGCGCGGACCGGTGTCTGAGGATCGAATCCAACGCGAGACCGTCAGGCCGGTCGAGGTGAAGGGCCAGTTGCTTTACCAGTTGACTCGCCAGTACGCCAAACGGGAGACGCACGAGAATCTCGATGCCGAGCAGATCGTCGAACGGGTCGCGCTGGGACTGGGCGGTGTTCTGAAGCATGCGCATCTCTACACGACCGAGGCAGACCTCGCCGCTCGCGCGAGTAGCCCGGACAAGTGTCGTATGACCGTCTCATCCCCCACCAAACGGGCAGCCCGTTCCGTCACTCATGATCGCGAAAAGAGTCACCTGATCCCCGAAGACAAGCCGTGTTCGTTTCTGCATGAGTTAGGCGTGATGACGGCCGCCGGTCGTGTGCATCGCTCGAAACGGGACAAGTTCAAACAGATCAACCGCTTTCTCGAATTTGTCGAAGACGTCATCCCGCATCTGCCGTCCGAAGGCACTATCGAAGTAATCGACTTCGGCTGCGGGCTGAGCTATCTCACCTTCGCACTGCATCATCTGCTGACGGTGATCCACAACCGGGAAGTGCACATTCTCGGCATCGACCAAAACCGACAGGTCATCGACCGCTGCACAGAGACCTGCCGGTCACTCCGGCTCGAAGGCATGGAGTTCTGTGCGGAGACGATTAACCATCGCACCGACAATCGCAAGGTGCATCTGGCCGTCGCCCTGCACGCCTGTGACACAGCGACCGACGACGCGCTCGCTCAAGCCGTTCGCTGGGGAGCGGACGTGATCCTCGCTGCCCCCTGCTGTCAGCACGAACTGGCTCCTCAATTGAAAGGAGACGCACTCCGTCTCATCACCCAGCACGGCATCCTGCGAGAACGCCTTGCTGCGATGGCCACCGACGCATTGCGAGCAGCGATCCTCGAACAAGCCGGCTACCGCACGCAAATCATCGAATTCATCGACACCGAACATACCCCCAAAAACCTCCTCCTCCGTGCGATCCGCCGAGGCGAAGTGACTCCGGTGAGTTCGCGCCAGCCCGAGATCGAACAACTCAAGCTGCTGCTGGGCATCGACCACCTGTCGCTGGAGGACCTGCTTCGCGATGCAAACGATGATGACACATTCGATTCGTAATCGTGTCGTACCATACGTTCATGCTGCAGAGTGAAGGGTGCATTCCGGGCACGACGTTCGATACAAGCGACGCGCCGAATCTGTTCACTCTCCTTTCCACGCCTTTCCCGTGTGACTACGCTGTCACCATCTTCTCTCAACAACCGAGTCTTCAGCGTGTCAGGAGTCTCTCAATGCACCTCGTCCCACACAATCGTCGCTCTGCACTCCGTCACATGCTGCATGGGTCTGCTGCCTGTTTCGGTCTCGGCATGTTTGACGGACGACAGTCCGACGCTGCGGTCATCGATCCGAACGAACAGATCAAAGTCACCAAGATTGAGACCTTCGTTCTGAAGAACTCCTGGGTGTTCGTCAAGATTTCGACCGACGCAGGCATTACCGGCTGGGGTGAAATGCTGAAGGATGATGCCAAAGCGTGTGCGGCCGGTGCACTCGAAGTCGCGGACTATCTCGTCGGCAAGGACCCACGACCGGTCGTGCGTCACTGGCAGGCGATCCATCGTGGAGCCTTCTACCGGGGTGGTCCCATCAAGACGGCCATCTCGTCCGGCATCGATCAGGCACTGTGGGACATCACGGGCAAATGCTACGGCGTGCCTGTCTACAAACTGCTGGGTGGCCCCACTCGCGATCGTGTCCGCGTCTACGGGCATGTCAGCGAAGAGACCGGCGTGACAGCCATGAAGGTCGGCCCGCGCGCCGCACGCACACCGTTCAAGTACGTCGAGGGACAGAAGTTTGTCGATGAGGTCGCTGAGCGCTTCGGAGCCCTGCGTGAGAAGCACGGTCCGGAAGTCGACATCGGGATCGACTTCCATGGAGCCGTCCAACCGCCGACAGCCATGCTGCTCATCAAGGCACTCGAGCCACATCACCCGTGGTTCTATGAGGAGATTGTGCAGGCTCTCAACGTCGATGTCATGGCCGAGTTGGCGAAAAAGACCCATATCCCGATCGCCACGGGCGAACGGATCTTCACCAAATGGGGCTTCCGCGAAGTCCTTGAGAAGCGAGCGGCGACGATCCTGCAACCGGACATCTGCTACGCCGGCGGCATCACCGAGTTGAAGATCATCGCAGGCATGGCCGAGACGTACTACACGCCACTGGCACCACACAACCCTCAAGGCCCCTGCTCACTCGCTGCCAGCCTGCAAGTCGCCGCCTCAATCCCCAACTTCATGGTGCAGGAGCGAGGCGACGAAGAGTACGAGAGCCTCCTCGCCAAACCGCTCGCTCCCGTCACAAACGGCCATCGTCCCATCCCCACCGACCCCGGCCTCGGCATCTCCATCGACGAAGACGCACTCCTGTCCCAAGTCGGCAACCCCCGCCCCTACCGAACCAAACACGACCCCGACGACGGCTCGGTCGTTGATTGGTAAGGGAGAGGAAAACTATCATTCTTGGCGATCAGTCGAATAACGGCGTTGCCAGTTGATGTCGGGAATCGCGACCCGTTCGCCAATCGAACCATCCCATTCAACTATGAATCCTGCTGCTCGCAGTGTGTCACAAATCTTCTGTCCCACCTCAATCCCCCTCGCATGAATTCCGTTCATGTCTCCGAAAGCGAGCAGGAGTCCCTCTCCGTTGACGGCACGTTCCAGATCCTGTCCGTGGTAGAAGCAATAGCCGGTAATGCTTGACTTGGGACCACCCCTCTGGTGGTACTCATCGCTCACGTCTGCGACACCGTCTGATTGCGTGTATCCCGCGTTCTGCAGAGCAACGATGCCTGTCTCGTTGAGTTGGTCGAAGGCGAAGTCGAGTCGGTCGCAGTCAGTCTGCGCTGGCCAATCCGATTCAGAATTACTCTTGCTTTTGACTTCCTCATGCACGGCAGTCGTTATCCACTTGCGGTTCATCTCACCATCAAAGATGTCTTCGAAAACGATCTGGATGATCTCATCAGTTGTGTAGAATCCAGACCACACAAGATTGTGGATGTTCTCTTTCGCGAAACTCTCATTGTCTTCCGACATTGAGTGAACCTGTGGATGAGACTCGATCTGTATAGATGTCAGTGCGTCGCAGCAGATTGCTTGCGACTCGCAAGCTGACGTCGGGCGGCGGCGAGAAGTTCATCGTCTTCGACGTCCCAAGGTGCTGCGTTCGATGGTTCACGTGCGGCGTACGAGAGATTGACGATCATTTGGCCGAAGCGGTAGTCGGGCATCTCCTGCCATAGCTCACGCAGGACATCGAACAGTTCTTCGCGAGTTTGATCAGTCATGGCAACTTGTCCTTGACGGTTGGAAATCGGGATGCGGGAATCGTCAGCAAATCGATCACCTCGACCATTACGTTTGTCCCCGGCAGCAATTTGGCCACTCGTGTCGCTCTCGTGACTCCATTGTTAATCATATACCTTCCATCGGTGCCACGGGAGACCCAAATTGGCAGCATGCCCACTATGGAAAGTCCGTAACTCGCAATCTGCCGTTGCAGCTTAGCTGGGTCTGCTCCTTCCAATCGTGAAGGTGGAAGATGCAATTCGGCGGGATCGACTTCGATCAGCTCCGGTGCGTTCAGACTACTCATCCGTTACGCAGCCTTCGCTCGCGGTCTTGACGGTTTTGATGTACTTGTAGAGGGTGCCGCGGGTGAATTTGAAGGGGGGGGCTTGCCACGCGTCCGCTCGGGATTTGAGGTCGGCTGCGGAGGCGTCGACGTTGATCTCGTTGGCTTCGGCGTCGATGGTGATTTGGTCGCCGTTTTGCAGGAGGGCGATTGGGCCGCCAAGTTGGGCTTCGGGGGTGACGTGGCCGATGATGAAGCCGTGCGAGCCGCCGGAGAAGCGGCCGTCTGTGATGAGGGCCACTTTGTCGCCGAGACCTGCTCCCATGAGGGCTGAGGTGGGGGTGAGCATTTCGGGCATGCCGGGGCCGCCTTGTGGGCCTTCGTAGCGGATGACGATGACTTCGCCGCCTTTGATCTGGCCCTGTTCGAGGCCGCGGAGCATGTCCTCTTCGCTGTCGTAGCAAAGAGCCGGGCCGGTGAAGGTGAGCCCCTCTTTGCCGGTGATCTTGGCGACCGCTCCTTCGGGGGAGACGTTGCCGCGCATGATGCGGATGTGCCCCGTCTTCTTGATCGGCTCATTGATCGGCCGGACGATCGTTTGTCCTTCCTTGAGCTCGGGTAGATCGGCGACGTTCTCGGCAAGCGTCTTGCCGGTGCAGGTGAGGCAGTCGCCTTTCATATAGCCTGCGGCGAGCAGGTACTTGATGACAGCGGGCGTGCCGCCGATCGAGTGCAGGTCTTCCTGCACGAACTTGCCAGATGGCTTGAGGTCGGCAAGGTACGGGACGCGGTCGCTCGTCTTCTGGAAGTCGTCGATGGTCAGTTCGATGCCGACGCTGCGGGCGATGGCGAGCAGGTGCAGCACTGCGTTCGTTGAACCGCCGAGTGCGATGACGATCGTCATCGCGTTCTCGAAGGCATCGCGGGTCATGATGTCTTTGGGTTTGATGTCCCGTTCGAGCAGGAGCTTGATCGCTTCGCCAGCATCAAGGCATTCCTGCAGCTTGTCGGCGTCTTCCGCCGGGATGCTGGAAGAGTACGGAAGCGACATGCCCATCGCTTCGATCGCACAGGCCATGGTGTTGGCTGTGTACATGCCACCACATGCGCCCGCGCCGGGACAGCTCTTGCGGACGATCTCCTTGCGCTGCTCCTCGGTGATGCTGCCGGCGACGTATTGGCCGTAGGACTGGAAGGCGGAGACGATGTCGAGCTTGTTCGCATCGACGCCTTCGACACCCTCCAAGGCCAATGAACAGCCGGGCTTAATGGTGCCGCCGTAGATCATGATGGAGGGGCGGTTGAGACGGCCCATGGCCATGACACAGCCGGGCATGTTCTTGTCGCAGCCGGGGAGAGCGATGAGGGCATCGTACCATTGGGCGCCCATGATGGTCTCCATCGAGTCGGCAATGAGGTCTCGCGATTGCAGCGAGTAGCTCATGCCGTCGGTACCCATCGAGATGCCGTCGGAGACACCGATGGTGTTGAACCGCATGCCATACAGCCCGGCTGCCTCGACGCCCTCCTTGACCTTGGCAGCGAGGTCAAGCAGGTGCATGTTGCAGGAGTTGCCTTCGTACCAGACGGAGCCGATGCCGACCTGAGCCTTCTGCATGTCTTCATCGGTCATGCCGGTGGCGTAGAGCATGGCCTGCGAGGCTCCCTGCGAAGCGGGCTGGGTGACGCGGGAAGAGTATTTGTTGAGCTGTGTCATGAGATTGGGTCGTCTTGTCTAACTGAAACCGTCGGGTAAGTTTGTCCGCTATATTATCCGAAGGATGGCTGAGCGGAATCGATCTGTGTGTGAATGCCTCACCGATCGAACCAATCTGCCTGATGCCACGGACACTTTCGTGGAGTCACATTCGGGCCGTCCAAGTGCTTGCGTTACGTGAGTCGTCCGCCCCTGAGAACACCGCACTTCCCTGCTGCTGCGACAAAAAACCCGGAGGGAGATCCCGCCGGGCTGTTGAATGAGCAAGAGAAGTTGGCCAGCCGAAGCGGCCAAGACAACTCAAAGAGGAGAGAGCGTCAGTCTCTCGTCTACGGGCTTTCAAGTTCGATAATGCCCATGTCGACGCCCTCCTCCTCACTGCCAGTCACGCTGATTGTTTTGATGGGTTCCTGTCCGACTGAGTACTTCCCCTGGAACTGGTCCGTGGGGTCAGCCGCAGGGGTGAGATCCTTTTCAAATAACACACCATACTCTCCGACCGGAGCTCCGTCATTTTGATAGTAGGTTGTGATTTGAAACTTGCCATCGGCACCGGTTCTCCCCTTCATGACGAGTGGCACCTTCCGGTCAGCAGGGAAGGGATGGGGAACCAACCTCACATCAACTCCTGCTTCGGGCGCACCGTCCACATGAACGGTCCCGGTGACGGGAACCACATCCTTCTGGTTGACTGGTTTGGGGCCTTTCGGGGAACAACCGGAGGTTGTCCATGTCAGGGCCGTCAGGAGTCCGCAAAACAAGAAATACCGGCCCGCGACAACGAGTTTCTTCGGGCATCGAATACTGTGCATGTTGTCAGCCTTGTGTTTCACCGCAGTTCATCCGCCGAAAAAGAAAGTGAGCCAGCCGGCGAATGACGACAGCTGACTCACCAAACGATCAAGTCTCAGGTTTGCAACATCGTTCGGGATCCGGACTACGGAGCTCCGACGACTTCGCCACCTGCACGTGTGATCCGTCCGCCGAAGACGACGATGTCGACATTCTCACTGGTGCCGCTCACTGAGCCATCGGCATTCAGAGTCAGAGCAACACCCGTGTGGAATGAGTATGGACCAGCAACGTCATAACCTTCGTCCACACCATTGGTGCAGTTGACGGTGCAGTTACCACCGAAGTTGAAGTCTGTCGCGGCTGCGGTACCCGGCGGAAGGGCGTCACCCGGACCACCAAACGGAACGCCGAGGACGGATGAAGAACCGGTCCCGAACAGACCCCAAGAGTTGGGATTGTAGGATGGTGCGTTCGTCCCGATGGTGTCGTGCACGGTCGAAGGTCCACCACCGCGCCAGACCTGCTCGCGCAGAGCATGCTCGGAAACCACGATTGTGTTCGAGGTTCCGTCGGTGACGTCGCGAATCCGGTTGGCACCGCCGGTGATGATGTTCGCACCACCACCGTTGGCAACGAGAGTTCCACCGTACATCACCCCGCGGTTCTCGGTAGCGTTGATGTCGGTGTTGCCGTTGACTGCGTTTCCGACGTCATCGCCAATTCCGCGGAAGGAGATGTAGTCGATCGGAGCGGCGTCCAACTGCAGGTTGGCACCAGCGGGGGCGCCTGCAACCGGAATTGTTTGACCAGCGGTGAAACCAGTTGTAAAGGTCAACCCATCAGCGCGAGGCACTGAAGGACAGACATATGCGGGAATCGAGGTTTTCGCCTGGGTGTTCAATACGTTGCCAACAACCTGGATGCCTCCGGTTCCCGAAACGGACGTCAACTGGGCCGAAATGTTCCCCTGGTCGATGTAGGGGAGAATCGCGACGCTCCAGGAGGACATGTGGGGGGTTCCCGTGATGCCTGCACCGACCGCGGCATCGACGACGAATGCCTGCGGAAACTGCATGAACACATCGTGATAGTTGTGCAGTGCCAAGCCAATTTGCTTGAGATTGTTACGGCACTGAGTGCGACGAGCCGCTTCGCGTGCCTGCTGAACGGCAGGAAGCAGCAACGCGATCAAAATTGCGATGATGGCAATCACCACCAACAATTCAATCAACGTGAACCCGCGTGATCGACGATCGAGACGCTTCATTTGACTCTCCTCATACATAGGGGAAACAAAACAGAAAAACGGAGAAAGGCTAACAAGAGCTCACTGAGAGAGATTCCAGCTTCTCCAACCCGGAAACCTGAACAGTTCTCGTTTGGGGGAAAACGATTTATTTGATTTGAGATTACGAAAGAATAACCGACTGGCCGGTTCGTTGGCAAGTTGACGAGTGACCCCGAATCGAAGTCTCACTGTGTTGATGAATTGGAACTTGAGAGAGTTATCAGGCCAACGCCGTAGCGTAACGGCACCGACCCCCTGAACGCAAGTCAACAGCGAACAATGAGACGGCAAAAAGCCATGTTTCCCCAGCAGACTGCGATACGCTCACGATGGTCAACGGGTGAGGAACGAGCCAATCGGTCTCATTGCAGGTGATCTATTGTCGTAGTCGCGTCGAGTTGCCTTGGAATCAACGTTTTCGCGATTCGCCTACTCCTCAGTTTCTGGGGTCGCCTCGACTGCTTCGCCTGATGAAGTCTCGTCAGCCGACTCTGGGCTGTCTGGCGGACTTGATTCCGGTGCGTCGTCCGCATTGCCAGGTTCTGCCTCAGACTCCGGTGAGTCAGCTGCCGCAGCTTCTTCGGCTGGTGCTTCCGGTGGAGTCGTGTCGAATCCAGTCACCGGCACAATGGCAGCCTGTTTGACTTCCAACGAAAGGTCATCCTGCACGAAAGCGACAAGATGCAATCCTTCGGACCCAACGGGGACCTCGGGAAGATCGACGTTGTACCGCGTCTTTGACGTTTCGATGTTGGACAGCAGCGTGTCGTTGAGGTCGCCAGCCGTGATCTCCCCATCGAATACAAACGCATCTTCCTGGGGAATAATGCCTTCGGCACCTCCGGGCATGTGGCGGACGAGCATTTCATGCACTCGGATTCCATTCGGAGCGGTGTAGTGAACCGAGTCCTCGACAAGGCAGAGGCGGAGCCGCCAAGTTTCCAGTGGCGGCTCGTCCCCCTCGACAACGGCCGACACGTGAAGTGAGCCGCCGTTACCTTCCACTGTGAGCTTCACCTTCAAGTCCGTTGTCTGCTCAGTGAGAGTGGCGACCATTTTGCGCAGCTGCTGATACAACGAGGAAGCATTGAAGATCGACCCGCCGACTCCCTGCACGTTCGTGCCGTTAATGTACAGGCTCGGCGTACCGCGAGCTTCGTAGTACTGCATCCGTGTTTCCCCATCGGCGATTGCCAAAGGATCCGGCGCGGGAACGTGCTCATGGTATCTCAGCACGATCACCTTCGAGGTGGGAAAGGCCAACTCCAGCCCCGCTGTTGCGATGTCCGCTGCCACACACGGGGGACAAGAAGCCCCTGTGAGCAATTCACACAAGACGACCTGTTGGTCATCCGGTGCCGGTTCGGTGTCAGCGTCGGCCTCGACATCGACGAATTGATGAACTGTCTTCTCGTAGATTTCGTCTAAGAACGCTTCCAATTCCTGAGGGTCCCGTCCAAGATCCTTCCAGAGAGTTGCGATTTTGCTTGGGTCGCCCTGAATCCCCGGTACGGTTTGCAGACTGGCGTAGAGTTCGAGAGCCGCCTCCGGGTTCTCATGGGTCTCATGGTACTCGGCCATGCGGACCACACTGACGAGATTAAACGGATCCTTCTCCTGATTTTCCTTCAGCAGAGCGAGCCCTCGCTGCTGATCCTCTCCGGATTCACTGTTGATCAGCAGGAGTCCCTCGGAAAGCTGCAAACGGTTCTGGAGAGCCTCAGACTCCGTCGCCGACAACCTCTCGGCCGCCAGGTCAAGCTGCTCGCGTGCTATGTCGGGCGACTCTTCGAGAATGGCGAGAGTGTAGCCGATGTCCAAATGAACCCGATCCTTCACCCGTTCACCCCAGCCATCACCGGCAGCGAGGTATTCGTCGACCAACTCGGCGTAATCCCACTCCTTGCCGGCCTGGTTCCTCAAGAGATTGAACAGCCGCACGTACAACTCATACGCCAGTGGCGATGGACCAAGTCCCTGGGCGATGGAGCGGAGATTGTCCAGGAGATTCTCATCCGGCTGTAACGAAGCGATCTGATCGAAACCAGCCGGAGGCTGCCTTGCTTCCTCGACCTCCACGACTTCTCGCTGCGTGGGACGAAGCGACGCGAGGTCCAATCCCTGCTCAGAAAACGCGATGTTGCCCCGAATGACCCCATCCTCGAACGTTCCTCGATAATCGATCTCGACCGCTTGGGGGTCGGTGATCTTCAAATGGACCGTGTCATCGGTGATCGTTGCTTCGTTGAGTATCCAACCGGTGACCGACTCGCCGACGGCCTCGGCTGCATAGCCATCGCCGCTGTTAGTGATGTCGACCAGCAAGGCAATCAGATCAAACTCGAAGACATGCACGACCATTTCCCAGCGACCTTCGGGCGTTTTCCGCGCCTCCACGTCCGGCTCATCACCCGTCGGCACTTCGGTCTCGGGCACAATCTCGATCACGGTCGCGGGGTTGGTCGTGCCGGACTCCGTCGCTGAGCCTGCTTCTGATGGGACGAACGGCTCAAGAGCCAGATTCGTGTCGTCAGGTTCAGACTCCGTTGTCGTTACGTCGGGCGTGGCGATCTCGTCAAAGCTGGAGCCGGGGGTGTTCACTGCCCCGCCGGAATCTGCCGGTTGGTCGGAGCAGGCGGAGAGGCAGAGAATCATCGCCATGGCTGGCAGCCATGACGCAAGTCGGGAGCAGAGCATACGAAATCACCCAGGAAGGCCAAGTGTGGAGGGCTGCGAATGACTGAACTATAGGTGGCCCATGGTGGACTGTCGAGACGCCGGGCATTCCACCGCCGGATGAACGTCCGATCTCCAATGCTTGGCGACTTCCGGCAGGTCCTGCCTCTCATGCACTTGTTTTCCCTCGAATTCGGCACGTTGTGCCGTTGGCGGGTGTGTTTTCGTTCAATTCTCATCGCCGCATTGACCCCATCTCAACGGCAGATATAGTTCCGGCCCCCTCTCGAACGTTCCCCCCTGACAACATGTTTCGGATCGATTCGTGGCAGTGGTCACGAGCCGAATGTCATCCTTGGAATGGACTTGCCATTCCGTGGATCACCCGTCCTTCCTTTAAACGGACAACACCCCCTTGTTGCCCGAATGTCATCGCTTGCGTTGAGTGGATGACTTTTGGGTGATCCCCAATCAAACAAGAAAATTGTAGAGCAACGGCGGCGCTATCGGACCTCCCGAGTCACGCTTGCTCTGCCAGAAGGAAGGTGCGCGACGTGTGTTGTGTTGCCTTCACCGAGGGAATCGGCGGCCAGCCGGTGTCGATTCCCAGAAGTCATTTGTCCGGCTGCTCGATGTGACGAGAAAGGATTTCCCATGATGAGACTTCGCCACTGGCAGGGCGCCGCCGTCGTGCTGGCCTGCTGTGGTCTGTTGATGCCGCCGAGCGCCGTCCAGGCCGACGGAACACTGGCCAAAAGACAGACCACGCAGATCAAAGCGACCGATGTCGCCCTCTCGCCGTCTGGTGCGTTGAAAGGAGTCGTTTACACTCCCAACGGCCACCGTGTGGACGGTGCCACCATCGCCATTCTACAGGGTGACAAAATCGTCACTCACACCAACACCAACGACAAAGGCACATTTGAAGTGCAGCAGCTGAAACCCGGAATGTACCAGGTTGTTGTGGGGAACCATGGAGCCCCCGTGCGTGTCTGGTCCGCACAAACGGCTCCGCCAGCGGCCAAACACGAGGCCAACTTCGTCGTGGGCACGGCTGTGCGTGCGCAAGACGAATTCGTTGATGGCGGTGCATTTTTCGGCCTTGATGTGATCACCCTCGCAACGCTCGGCGGTGCTGTCACTGCCGGCGTCCTCGCGGGAATCAACCAGAAGGACCTGGATGACCTCGACAAGAAGGTCGACAAACTCCTCAGCCCGTAACACACGAATCTCAATCGCCCCCAACACCCCGCCGACCCCCAAGGTCAGCGGGGTGTTTCGTTTGATCGTTCGTTTACTGAGAGTCAGATTGATATATGCATTCCACAGGGTGGCCGGGTCTGGCCAACGGGAAGTCCCGGATCGGTGATCGCAGGACCATCCGATTCGCTCCTGACCCTGCCACCCTTTCCGACTCCGCATCGTTCGATCTGTCTCTCAGTCAGTGAACCCTCGACCCATACTCCCGACCTGTTAGACTTCCATCTCACACATCGACACACCCTTTCACCCGCGAAAACCATGGCCCGTCTCTCCCAAGCCAAACTCGCCGGACTCAACAAGACGTTCGAGAACAGCTCACCTCAAGACCTGCTTCGCTGGGCGCATGAGATCTTCGGCAACCGTGTCGCTTCGATCTCTGCCATGCAGAAGTCGGGCAGCGTCGTCTGTCATATGCTGGCCCAACTCCAGCTTCGCATCCCGATCATCTTTGTCGACACAGGCGTGATGTTCGAGGAGACGCTGCAAACACGTGACCGCATTCGCGACGAGTACGGCCTCCCGGTCCGCACGCTCAAACCCAAACAGACGATGGAAGAACAAACAGCCGAACACGGCGTGCTCTACCTCTCCGTCGATGGTCAACAGAAGTGCTGCCACATGCGGAAGGTCGAACCACTCAACGCCATCAAGGACGACGTCGACGCTCTCATCGGCAGCCTGCGTCGAGCCGACGGCGGTCGACGGGGCGACTGTCCCATTCTCTCCGTCGATGTCGAGATGAACGTCGTCCGCATCAACCCGCTGGCTGCCTTCACTGATGAGCAGATGGAGGCCTACATCAACGAGAACCGCGTCATCCTCAACCCGCTCCACGATCAGGGTTATTCCACGATCGGCTGCAACCGCTGCACCACCCCCGTCATGCCCGAAGAGCCCAAAAGGGCCGGTCGCTGGCGACATCTCGGTCCGTGGTCCCAATACTGTGGCATCAACCCAACCGACCTCGACGAAGACACCTCCCCCGCCATCGAACTCTCGCAGGACCTCATCGACCGCATCCTCGGCCAGAAGACGGACTTCATGATTTGATAGAATCCGCGTTTAGCCGCACATTTGAAATGTGCGGCTAAACGCATCTTTCACGAGTTTTCGTGTCGCCCATGACCGACCCCGACACATCACGACTGGCCACTCTGGAGAAACGCGTCGAGCGGCTCACCTCCGTGCTGATCATCCAGTCGATCCTGCTGGCGATCACGGTCCTGTGGTCGGCTCTCAGCTATGCACCCATTGTCGCTCTGGTGCTCCTCCTGAGCTTGCCGATTCTCGTGTTCTACCGTCGCTCGCTCCCCGGCTGGGCCCGGTCACTCGGCCGATTCTCGCGGCAGGTGGTTGACGCGACACGGTCGACTCCCGATGCTGAGGGAAACGTTTCCAGCGAGACGTCTCCCCCTTGAGCCTACACCGAGCCCACATCTGGAGAGGAACCCATGCGTGCTGCGATTCTGTGTCTCTCACTCGTCGCTCTCACCGCAGCCGTCCGTGTGACTGCTGACGACTCGAAGGCCGCCCCCGCTGAGGGCGAGTGGCAAACACTCTTCGATGGCAAGACCCTCACCAACTGGAAGCCGACCGAGTTCGGCGGCGAAGGCGAAGTCTACGTCGAGGACGGTGCTCTCGTGATGGACATGGGCAACCCCATGACGGGCGTCACCTGGACCGGCAAGCCGCTTCCCAAATCAAACTACGAAGTCGAGTTTGAAGGCCGCCGTGTCACCGGCAGCGACTTCTTCTGTGCCCTCACCTTCCCCGTGCAGGATGACTATGCCTCACTCGTCCTCGGCGGCTGGGGTGGCACCATCGTCGGCATCTCGACCATCGACGGCTACGACGCCTCCGAAAACGAGACGACCGACTTCTTCAAGTTCAATCGCAAAGAGTGGTACAAGATCCGCCTCAAAGTGACCAACGAAAAGATCGAGTCCTGGATCAACGACAAACAACTCGCCGACGTCGAACTCGGCAAAAAAGAGATCGACGTCCGCATCGAAGTCGAACCCTCCAAACCATTCGGCCTCGCGAGCTTCGAAACGCAAGGCCAGATTCGCAATCTGCGGTTGCGGTCGGTGAAAGAGTAACCGCTGGTCTCAGGATCTGCCTGGAGAACGAGGTCTATCTTGCCTCTCGATCCAACCAACTATGCGACTTGGACGACGTTCGGTGATCATCCGATCTTTGGCGATACGAAGTGCCGTATTGACGATTGGTCGCATGATCCGTCCTTGTACTCCGAGCTGGATGCATACGGGCAATTCCTGCCCGAATGGTATGTTCACGTCGATCCTGCCCCGCCAACACATGAACAAGTGCAAATTGCTGAATACGACATCAAGATTCTGGCATCAGTATGTGCTGAAATCGAACATGTGTTCGGGGCAATCATCTATGAATTGGTCATCTTGGATGATTTCACTGTCTATATCTGGGTTGAGCATCCGCGATTCTCAGTCAACGTTTGGCCTGCCTGCTGCCGTAACCGCGAAGATACGGAACTCTTCGTGGTGATAAACGAGTCGCCCGACTTGGAATCGGAACATTATTGCCAAACGGTCAAAGAAGTGATCTCAACTTTGTACCGTGCAATCAGCCCATAGCGAAGTTTTGTTGCCTGGGTGCCCGTGGTGGATCAATTGACGTGCCACTGCATCGGTCGGGCAGGGGGATGGTCAATCGTGGTTCGGCACTGCTTGCCCGGCCGAAGCAGTGCCGAGTGTGGGACAGACGTCGAGTGTCGGCTTGGCAAGCAGTGGCACCCGACAGAGTGTGACCATGGATTTCACGGATGACACGGATCAAGCAGGAGTCGTTCGATCCACATCCGTGAAATCCGTGTGATCCGTGGTTCTTCAATTCAAGGACCGGTAGGATCAACGGTCATGACCGTCGCTCAAGGGATGAGCAGTGTCCAGCGAAAGGCACATCGGCGTTGCGATGGTGAATGAGCTCTTTGTGATTTGCTGTCAGCGAGATCCGCAGCCTGCTGAACAGCGGAAGCTGATCGTGCGAGAACTCGAACGCGGGACCGACATTCACGTGACCGACAAGAACGGCGTCACAGCCCTGCACCACGCAGTGAGATTCCGCAGTCCGGAAGCCGTCAGGACACTGATTGAGAATGGTGCCGACGTCAATCAGGCCTGTCGACGAAATGGCTCCACCCCACTCCATCGAGCCGTCACACAGTCCGGCGCTCCCGGGACAGCAGGCCGGGGAGAAGCTGCCAAAGAGATCATCCAAATACTTCTTGATGCCGGAGCGGATGTGACCCTCGTCAACAAATCGGGTAAGCGACCAGTCGATTACGTCACCGACGAATCGATCAAGTCATTGCTCAAACGATAGAATAGCAGGGTGACTGATCATCGATTGAAGGTGCATTCGGTCGCATGATCGACGTTGGTCAACTGACGTCGTTGCCGGGTACCCGTGATCGACCAATTGACGTGCCAATGCATCGGTCGGGCACCCGGCAGAGTGTGACCACGGATTTCACGGATGACACGGATTTAACAAAAAGCGTTCGAATCCTATATCTGTGAAATCCGTGTGATCCGTGGTTCTTCGAATCTAGGACCGATACGATCAACGGTCATGAAAGTCGCTCACGGGATGAGCAGTGTCCTACGAAACGCAGATCAGCGTTGCGACGAGTGGCTGAGGTCGTAGCGTAGCGAAGCCCCCAGCCACTCATTTGCATCTCACCTGGAGTTCAACATGAAGAATCAATTCCTCTCAAGCGTTGTCGTCTCAACACTGTTGTTGGTGATCGTCCTTCCGGGAAGCACCTTCGCTCAACATTGTGGGCCCATTATGGAGTCCTATCTCAGTGAGATTTCACTCAAGCACACGCGGGAGGGGGAACTCGTGGCGCATGTTGAGTACTGCCGCGGTGGCGGCAATCCGCAGGAGGCTTATCAAATCCATCTCTTGGCTTACCTGGACAAACATGCGGCCACAATTCCGACTCCGGTCGCGGAGGATGCTGAGCCGAAGATGGGGGACGAACTCTTTGATGAGAGTAACGTTTGGGTTCTCGAAACGAAGCGGATTGAGCTGGGTGAGGATGGGTGCTACGACTATGAATTCAAATACGACTCCAAGGTGCTGGCCGACCAGTTGATCTCCCATCTGATGTCTGAAGAGGAGGTCAACGACCGGGAACGCTGGGGAGAAATCCGATCGCAGATTCGCTTCGCGGTGTTCATTCCCTTCCTCGACGACCAACGCTACGCCAACCTGGAAGGCTTGCCGGAAGATCGACATGAATGCAATTACGGCCGCCGACGTGCACTCGTCTGGCAGCAACTCCCCTACCGCATCAGCCTGCACCGCTTTGCCGGCGATGAACCCAAGTACTGGATCCAAATCAAAGGAGACCAGGCACGAGAGGGCTTCTTTTGATAGCTTCCAACTGCCACTCGATCGATGCGTGGCTGAGGAGCCGTCGCGTAACGACTTCCCTATCACTCGTCGCAGGACAAGGTTATCAAATGAATGATTATCCGCCCTTTCGAATGAAGTGTGAGACAATCAATTACAGAAAGGGGTTTCTCGAAGTCACACCAGCAATTCACGATCAATGCGTGAATATCGAATTATGGGAGATCGATGCTGAGACCAACATAAGTGATGCAAGATGGGTGGATGACATTCCGGGCACCGCAGTAGTCTCGAATTGCGAATTGGAGATGACTACGAATGAAGCTCGTCGTTTGGTCGAAGCATTGTTAGCTGCGCTGGAACGCATCAATCCGGAGTGAAGTAGGGTGCGTGGACGTGAGGTGTTCTGGTGCGTTCCAAGCAGGAATCATGGTCGTGTGTCATTCAACGTGGATCGAGCGATCTGAACGCACCGTGGTTGAACACCCACGCACCCTACAATTCTCATTGATAGACTGCCTTCATTTCTGACAAGTGCCATGCTCACATCGCGCAGCAGGGTGAGCATGCCGTCGATGGTC